>JBCCLY010000016.1:0-16649 GCA_039026655.1 Cyanobacteria bacterium P01_C01_bin.38
AAATCTTTAGTTCCGCTTAATTCGCTAGCAATTTCTTCAGAAATTATTGAGCTTACTGATGAAGTTTTTCGTTTAAAGCAAGAAAAACAGCAGCTTCAAGAACAGTTGCAGTTTAAAGATCGTGTAATTGGAATGTTAGTACACGATCTCCGCAACCCCCTTACAGCAGCAATAATCGCCATCGATACTTTGAAAAGTAATTTCAATAGTGAAAATGGTCAATTTAATCGATTAACGCCCCTGTTAACCGCTAAAATACTCGATCATGCTCGCAGTCAAACAAAGGTAATTGAAAAAATGATTACCGATCTTTTACAGGTTGGACGCGGTAACGATACCAAAATTCCCATATCACCTCAGAAAATAGTATTAGGTAATATTTGTCTGGAAGTGATTGAAGAATTACGCGAATGCTATAAAGCAAAATTTCTAAAGATAGAAACAGATATTCCGCAAGACTTGCCATACGTTTATGCAGATCCCCAACGCATCCGGCAAGTAGTCAAAAACCTTTTAGATAATGCCATTAAATATACTCCACCCCAAGGTACGATAATTATTTCCGGTTTGCATCGTACCAGTCAAAAAGTACAATTTAGCATCGGCGATAGCGGTCCAGGAATTCCTGAAGAAAATCGCGATCGCATTTTTGAAAATCACTTTCGTTTAGAACGAGATCGAGCAAAAGAAGGTTATGGTATAGGTTTAAGCTTGTGTCAAAAAATCATTCAAGCTCACTACGGTCAAATCTGGGTAGATGCCGCACCTACCGGTGGTGCTTGGTTTCACTTTATACTGCCGGTATATCCGAGTTAATCAGTGAGCAGTAAACAGTGAACAGTAAACAAACAAATTGTTTTTAGGTTGTTAGCTGTTTGCGGTTGGCTACTTTCTCTTTCAGGGCTGCAATAATTTGAAAATTTGCAGCAGGGAAGTTGAATTTTTCTAATTTTTCTAAGTTTACCCAGCGGATTTCATCGCACTCTAATGTTTGGGGAACTCCTTTGAGATGCCGACATTCGTGTACGGTGAGAGTGACTCGTAAATCGGTATAAGTATGATCGATAGTTATAAGATGCTCGCCGATTTCAATATCTATTGCTAACTCTTCATCAATCTCTCTTTTTATACATTCTTCAACCGTTTCACCTGGTTCTATTTTCCCCCCAGGAAACTCCCATAAACCTCCCATCGCTCCTTCCTGACGACGGCGATCGATTAAAATTTGCTCTTTATCATTCCAAATCACAGCCACACCTATAACTTTATGAGGTGGGGAAGAAATATTTTGATCCATAATTATATAGTTTTCGTAAAAGTTTGAAAACATTTACTTTACGATTTCTTGTTATAACTTAATATTAAAAAAATGTCTTCAGCTACTACACGGGCAAAGCCCAGACAGACGGCGGTTGAAACCGCTGCTACACAAACAAAACCCGCCTGCGCGGGTTAAAAAATCAATAGAGTCCACGCAGGTGGACTTTGCCTGTATAGACGCGGTTTCAACCGCCGCGTATAATAAACAACAAATACGCATCTTGTTAAGATTTCAAATCTAGTAAACCTTCTTCCTTCAACTTAGGATTAAACCTAACCTGCATTTGCAAACCCCGCGCTTGTAACTGTTTCAAGATATCAGCTTCAACTCTTCGCGCTACATTTTTGATAATTTTCATTTTCGCCATTTCATCGTGAATCGGATTATCATAATTTGCTTGCTCTTCGGGAGTAATCAAAGCTTTCGCATCAATCGGAGAAACCCATTTATCTTTATTTTCTCCATTCCCTACGGGTAAGCTGCCATTTTGAGCAATCCAAGCTTGTTCAATTTCTTCCAATATTTTACGACTAGGACGTTCAATTGTTTCTACTTTTACCCAGTAGCAATATTCCGGTTGTCGTACTAAATGCTGTCTAAGACTAAGAAAAACATCACGAGAATAACCAATAAATTGCAGATTTTTTTCTCGGTCAAAAATTGCGTAAACTCCAATTTTACCTTGATATTGTTCTGGTAAATTACCCTTTTCATCAATATAAGGAATAAATTCTAAACTAGTTAATTCTGGAATATTTGTTTGTGTAGCCATTTTCAGTTAACAATTATCAATTATCAATTATCAATTAACAGATGAGTTTAGTTTGATGGCTGAAGCGATTGATAGAGGAAGGGAACAGGGAACAGGGAACGGGGAATAGAGAATAGAGGCGCGACTAACAACTAACAACTAACAACTAACCACTATCAAATTTTTTTATAAATCGCACATAGACGACTTGGTTTAAAAATTTTGGCTTTAAACATAAAATTTGGCGGTACGTTTAAAATTACGAACTCTTCAGATTCATGGTATTTCTCAAATTCTGCTGGCATTCCTCTTGGTGTAGCGCTGCTGTAAGGTACCGGCTGAAATAACAATTGTGTAAATTCGACTTGCTCGCATTTTGACTGCTGGCAAACCTGTTTTAGAAAGCTTTCATTTGTTAACAGCTCAAATAAAGTTGTTTTCGCTTGTGATTCTAAACTAAAGTTACTATCAAAATTTTGAATAATTTTTAAAGCCATAACTTAAATTATCTTGTACCTATAGGATTTTAAGACCCAAAGGGGTATTAGAGAAAGTTTTTGGCAGCAAAAATAATAAAGCTTAACAACATATACACTTTAATTAATTTGTGAGAATTAAAAATAGTACCCTTTCGGGTACCAAAATCTTTACGTAATCCTATTCTTTCTTGTTGATGAATTGCTTAGTAAACAAATTAACGAGTCAAAATTATGACAACTACTACAAGCAATCAAATCAACAAGCCAGTACTTAAAGTAGGTTCTACAGGTGAAACAGTCAAAGAATTGCAAAAGCTACTTTTAGACTACGGTATGTATGTATACCTTTATAGTGATGGAGCTTGCGCTTTCCCTGCTGGCGCTGAGGCAATTGATGGTGTATTTGGTTCTGAAACAGAAAAAGCTGTAAAACTGTTTCAAAGCACAATGTTTCTAGTTCAAGATGGAATTGTTGGTAATAAAACTTGGCGCTCTCTTTATAAAGGGGCACCTGTTGATATGCCTATATTGAAAAAAGGTAGCACCGGAGAATTAGTTAAGCAAATGCAAGATCGACTATTTACTGGTGGCTACTATGGTGGTGAACTTACGATGACTAACCATGAGAGTAAAGTTGATGGAATCTTTGGCTCCCAGACATTGGAAGCTATCAAAAATCTGCAAAAAAATACTGGTTTAGCAGTTGACGGAATCGTTGGCGATCGCACTTGGTTTGAGATTAGTAAGATTCAAACAATTTTCTGTTAATTTAATGGATATTTACCATTGACAATAAATAAAAGGTTCGTAGTTGCGCTTTAGCGCCTTCGATAAGAGGCGCTGAAGCGCAACTACGAACCCTTAAATAAAAAACCCCCCTAGTTGGAGGTTTAAAAATTAAATATTTGAATTACAAAAAAATACTTAAAGCAGATACAAAATACCGAAAAGCACAATCCAAATTACGTCAACAAAGTGCCAGTAAATTTCAGCGGCTTCGATACCGAAATGATGTTCGTCGCTGTAGTGATTAGGTTTGAAAGAACGCCACAATACGGCTAGAATCGCCACAACACCGATGGTAACGTGGAGTCCGTGGAATCCTGTTAATACGTAAAATGCACTAGCAAATAAGTTGGTTGTTAAACCAAATTCTAGATGTTTGTATTCGTAAATTTGACCGCACAAAAAGATAATTCCCATGATAGCGGTAATTGCAAACCACATTTGCATTCCCCGCACGTTATTCTTTTTGATAGCGGTATCGGCATTGTGAATTACAAAACTACTAGAAATTAGAATTATTGTGTTAATTCCAGGAAGTAATAATTCTAACTCTGGGGTTCCTGCGGGAGGCCATTCAGCTAAGGTAGAACGAAAAGCAAAGTATGCACCGAACATACCCAAGAAAATCATTCCTTCAGCCACAAGGAATACAACTAATCCAAAGAGACGATGATCTGGATGTTCTGCGTGTTGTGTTTCTACGGTAGCTGCGTGATGATGATTTTGTTCTGTTTTTGCTGGATCGATTGCTGGACTTTGCATAAATTTTGAATTGAGTATGAATATTTTTTGGAACCTCACCCCGTCCTCTGGACACCCCTCTCCTTGTTAAGGGAGAGGGGAATAAGGTTTTTGCAATAAATACACCACTAAAACCCGGTTTTTTTTTGACTTACACCCCTCTCATTAATAAGGAGAGGGGAAGGGGGTGAGGTTTTTGCAATTAACTAGTTATCACGCTTCGGCTGCGATTGCCGGATATGATTCATCTGGATCGCTCGTTTGTGGAGCGGGGGATTTAGCATTACCAAACGGATCGTCGGTATGTGATAGATTTACAACTTGTTTGGCTCTTTCGGTTCCGTATTCATAAGGCCCAATAAGCAAAAATGGATGTGACTCGAAGTTCTCGATTGCTGGTGGTGAAGTGGTCATCCATTCTAATGTCAAAGAATCCCAAGGATTATTATTGGCTTTTTTACCAGCCATCCAACTCCAAATGACGTTGATGATGAAGGGTAATGTGGATACTGCCAAAATGTAGGAACCGTAGGTACAAAATTCGTTAATTGCGGCAAATTTGGGGTCGTATTGAGCAATACGACGGTTCATTCCCATTAAACCTAATTGGTGCATCGGTAAGAAGGTCATGTTCATACCGACTATTGTTAAAGCAAAATGAATTCTACCCAAGGTTTCATTCACCATGCGTCCGGTAATTTTGGGGAACCACTGGTAATAACCGGCGAAAATTCCCAGAACCGAACCGCCAAATAATACGTAATGCAAGTGAGCAACAACAAAATAAGTGTCGTGGACGTGGATATCAAAAGGCACCGCAGCCAACATTACGCCACTGATACCGCCAATTACGAAAATACCCAAGAAGCCCATTGCAAAAAGCATTGCGCTGGTGAGACGGATTTTTCCACCCCACATTGTCGCCAACCAACTAAATATTTTAATACCGGTAGGTACGGCAATCACCATAGTGGTAATCATAAAAAACATCCGCAACCAACCGGGAATACCGCTGGTAAACATATGGTGCGCCCAAACAATCAAACCCAAAAAGCTAATTGCTAAAGAAGAATAGGCGATCGCTTTATAACCAAAAATCGGTTTGCGCGAATGAGTCGATATTACTTCCGAAATTACCCCGAAGAAAGGCAAAATCATGATGTAAACCGCAGGGTGCGAGTAAAACCAGAACATATGCTGGTAAACTACCGGATTACCACCGCCAGTTGGGTTAAAGAATGCGGTTCCAGCAATTAAGTCAAAAGATAATAAAATTAGTGCGCCTGCTAATACTGGGGTTGAAATCAAAGTTAATGCCGAAGTAGCCAACATTGCCCAGCAAAACAATGGTAATTGATGAAAACCGATACCAGGGGCACGCATTTTCAGCATAGTTACCAAGAAATTAATCGCACCCAAAATTGATGAGGTACCTAGTAGCAGGATACTAATAATCCAAATTGCTTCCCCCACTTGTCCAGTAACTAAACTCAAAGGAGGGTAAGAAGTCCAACCTGCATCCGGTGCATCGCCAACAATCAAACTGCTAATTAGCAATATTCCAGAAGGAGGAACCATCCAGAAAGCGAGGGCGTTTAATTTAGGAAATGCCATATCCTCAGCCCCAATCATCAAGGGAAGCAGATAATTTGCAAAACCTGCACCCACAGGCACAATCCACAGAAAAATCATGATTGTGGCGTGCAATGTAAACAAACTATTGTAAATCTCTGGAGCTACAAAGTCCGACGCAGGAGTCCGCAATTCAGTGCGAACCAAATCCGCCATTACACCGCCAATACAGTAAAAAACAAATGTAGTAACTAGGTACTGAATTCCAATTACCTTATGGTCGGTATTAAAAGTAAAATACTCCCACCATTTTCTTTGACGATGATGAGAAGTATCAGCCGTATGAGCTGAATGTTCCATTTGTGTTTGTGTCATAAAAATTTTTGTTAGTTGATGATCCACACCCTTTGGGTGAAAGTTGCTAGTTGATAGTTGCTAGTTGCTAGTTGTTAGTTGTTAGTGGTGAAGCAGCGCGCAGAAGGGGGGTTTCCCTCCGTTCACCGAAGGTGCGGCTCAGTTTGGGGAAGAATATCTTCTCCCCAACTTCTCGACCTGGAAGCCGGAGGCAATCCCTGTGGGTGCTACTGCTGTTAGCGCAGCGTCTCCCAGAGGGAGATACCCGAAGGGTTAGTAGTTAATCGCTCTGATAACTTTTAACTCCTAATTCTTAACTCCTAACTCCTAACTCTTAACTCCTAACTCCTAACTAATTCTTGTGAATTTGATGTAACATTTCTGAGGATATTCCCATTTCACTGGTATAGGGAGCAAGAAATTCATCTGCTGACAATTGTTCGGGGTTAATTGCAACTGCTTTATTGAAAGTGTCTTTACTAGCAACTTGCATTTCTTTAACCCAATTATCGAAATCTTCAGGGGTTTGAACAATAACTTTAGTATTCATTGCACCGTGGTAGGGACCGCAAAGTTCGGCGCAAATGATTTTGTAATCGCCTGCTTTTTTAGGTGTAAAGCGAAGTTCGGTATTTGTACCGGGGATTAAGTCTTGCTTAAGGCGAAATTCTGGCACCCAAAAAGCGTGAATTACATCGTTTGCCGCCATATCGAGTTTTACTTCTCTACCAATGGGAACGTGCAACTCACCTGAAAAAACATTACTTTCGGGATAGTTAAACAGGAAAGCATACTGCAAACCAGTGACTTTTACCACTAAATCAGGTTCTTTACCTTGATTTTCAGGACTAGCGCCCACTTTAGGAGCAACTATACCTGTACCGGGAGCGTTTTCTTTATCGGGGAGCTGGTCGATATTTCTGACTTCAGTTGCTGAGTCCAAAGTTGCTGCAATAGCTGCACCAGGCATTGAAGTGGCGCTTGGAGCTATGGGAGATTCCTGGACTGAAATCGGATTAAACCCACCTATTTCGTTGTATACATCAAAGCTATATACAGAAATACCTAAAACAATAATAGCTGGAATTGCCGTCCAAAGAATTTCTAACGGTACATTGCCATGAATCGGCTCAGCATCCGTATCATCACCTTTACGTTTACGGTACCTGATAGCACTAAAGATTAAAACTCCTTCAACGATGATAAATATACCCACAGAAACAGTCATCATCGCATTGAACAAGCCATCTACCAGAAAAGCTTCATCAGAAGCTGCCGTTGGTAGCAAACCATGATTTTGACCTAGCCAGAAACTGGCTATTGTCAGCAGGATACCAACTAATAACGTCCAAATTGTACTTGGAATATTCACGGTTAATAACAGTTAACAGATTTACTAAATTATTTAGTACTACTCACATACTAAATTAATCCACGGTATTCGTATTGAGTCTAACAAGTAAAAATCTTTATTATTTTTTAGGCTAGTGGTTGGTGGTTAGTTGTTAGTGGTTAGTGGTTAGTTGCTAGTTGTTAGTGGCTAGTTGTTAGTTGCTAGTTGTTAAGCTGTCGTGCATTTAATTTGTATTTTTCTAGCGGGCAAGATGCCCGCACTACAAAACGTTCGCATTTTTTGGATTATATGATTTAGCTGCACATCAGCTTAAAAGTAAATATTTCTCCTTGTCTCCCCATCTTCTCCCTGTTCCCTGTTCCCCATTCCCCATTCCCATTCCCATTCCCTACTCCCTACTCCCCAATACAACAACCTAAAAAATCTCTAAAGCTTTTGGCTACATTCTTGATTCCCGATCCAAAGTATAAGTAAAGGGTTATTTCCAATCTTGGTGTTTGCGCTAGGGTGGAGATGAGTTGATACGCGATTCAAAAGGTGAAAATGTTGTAGCTCGGTTTTTCGGGCATTTCTAGAAGGTACAGTTGATGAGCCAATTTGTTTTAGAACAAAATGAAGTTGCGACAACGGAGCAACAATCCCAAAAAGATAAAATTCGTCGTCTCGTGTGGAAAATGGCGATCGCTACTTTGATTTTGATGGCGATCGGTAGCGCTACCCGCGTGATGAATGCTGGACTTGCTTGTCCGGATTGGCCACTTTGCTATGGGGAACTTGTGCCTACTAAACAAATGAATTTTCAAGTTTTCCTAGAATGGTTTCACCGACTGGATGCATCATTAATTGGGTTTAGTGCCATCTTTTTAGTGGGAACATCTTGGTGGAATCGTCGATCTTTACCCAAATGGCTGCCTTGGGCTTGTACGTTTGCGCTGTTTTTAATTGTCTTCCAAGGTATTTTGGGAGGACTTACCGTTACTCAGCTTTTGCGGTTTGATATTGTTACCGCTCATTTGGGAACTGCATTATTTTTCTTCATAACTTTGCTAGTTATCGGTACGGCACTCACACCTTACAAAGCTACGGGACAAGGTGGTAAATTACCTGCAATATCTCTTATTGCTAGCGTTTTGGTTTATTTACAAAGTCTGTTAGGAGCCTTAGTCGGTTCGCGTTGGGCTTTGCATCAATGCTTTGGAGGGGATCAACTTTGTACCGTTATGTATACCCATATTTTCGGTTTATTACCCCCAACTATCGCGACGTTAGCCTTAGTATTTGTATCGTGGCGCACGCCAGCACTACATCCAGCCTTACGAAAACTAGCCTCGATTGCAGGTGGGTTACTAATATTACAGATTGTCTTAGGATTTGCCACCTTCCGCTTACACCTTCAAGTAGAACCTCTAACCGTTACACATCAATTGATTGGAGCTTCTTTATTAGGTGCATTAGTAGTTTTCACAGTACTTGCAATCCGCGATTGGATGGACACTCGTAGTATTTCAGGTTACAACCAAGAGTTAAATTCATCTGTTACAAGTGATGTTAGTTGTTAGTTGTTAGTGGTTAGTGGTTAGTTGCTAATTGTGAATTATCAATTAGCACTTGTTTACTGATGACTATTTACTGCTCACTGATAATTGATAACTGGTAACTGATAACTGAAAAGTTCGACGCTAACAGCCTGCAAAGGCAAAAACAGCATATAAATTGTTAAAAAATAAGGAACCATTACCAAGATGATTGAGACAAATGTCTCTCCACGACACTCAACGTTTTTACAAGTTATTCAAAGTTACTACCAGCTAACTAAACCCCGCATTATTCCTTTGCTTCTGATTACTACTGCTGGAAGTATGTGGATAGCTGCATCGGGAGAAGTAAATCCTATATTGTTATTAGCAACTCTTGCTGGCGGGACTTTAGCGGCTGCTAGCGCCCAAACAATCAATTGTATTTACGACCGCGATATTGATTATGATATGGAGCGTACTCGACATCGCCCCATTCCTTCTGGTAGAGTGCAGCCCCGCGACGCTTTAATTTTTGCCATAGTTTTAGCTATAGCTTCTTTTGCGCTGCTGAGTATATTCGCTAATTTGCTCTCTGCTTTCTTAGCAATGTCTGGGATTGTTTTTTACCTGTTAATTTACACTCATTGGCTAAAACGCAACAGCACTCAAAATATTGTGATTGGGGGAGCAGCAGGAGCAATTCCCGCTTTAGTTGGATGGGCTGCGGTAACTGGTACTTTAAGTCCAACTGCATGGTTATTGTTTGGTATTGTCTTTGTTTGGACTCCACCACATTTCTGGTCTTTAGCATTGATGATTAAGGATGATTACGCAGCGGTAAATGTGCCAATGCTACCAGTAGTTGCTGGAGAAGAAGCAACAGTTAAGCAAATTTGGTGGTACACCTTGCTAACAGTTGCAGCAACATTTTTACTGGTTTATCCCTTGCATTCAGTAGGAATTACCTACACTATTATTGCTTTGTGTTTGGGAGCGGTATTTATTCGCAAAGCGTGGCAATTATTACAAAATCCTCAAGATCGCAGTTTGGCTAAGGGAATGTTTCTCTATTCCATTTCTTACATGATGCTGTTATGTTTGAGTATGGTAATTGATAGTTTGCCAGTTACCCATCGCCTTGTCAGTTTTGTCGGCGATAAATTTAATTTATTGGTTGGCTGAGGTTTAATTGGATTTAAATTTTAGAAACCCGGTTTTTTTACAAAAACCGGGTTTTTGAATGGGAGCATCCCTTCAGGTGGAAATTTATTTTTGTAGTGCGTTAACGCACTACCAAATTGTATTTTTGCCTGCATCGGGATGCTCCCTTTTTGAATAGTTAAATTTAATCAATAGATTGTAGGGTGTGTTATCGCGGAGCGTAACGCACCATCATTAACAAGTTTGTAGTAAGGGACTTTAGCCCTAAAAAACAGCGATAAATCGCCTACTACGAACCTTGAACCATAATTTCTTTCACCGTATCAACCCACCTTCGGGTCACAATCGCCACAATTTCGAGAAAATCTTCGGGCATTATTTGTTCTGGTTTTCGACGAATATACCATTTCCATTTACCGCGATTTTTACTTCTATCCCACCATTCTGGTGTCGATAATATATAGTAAATATCTTCAAAAGTTGTATTACGACTGCTAAAGGCTGTATAAATAGATTTTTTTACTAAAGTTTCATCTAATTCTATATAGGTCGTAAACAGCATTAAATCGTATAAATCTTTAGGTCGCCAGCGCTTAAATCCCTGCTCTACTAAACCGTGAAGCTTCCAGCCAAACATAGTTTCTGGAGTTGCAGTTTGTAATTTATATTTATTTGATTCATCTGTAGTTAACATTGGATAATCAATCCATT
The DNA here is from genome assembly GCA_039026655.1 of Cyanobacteria bacterium P01_C01_bin.38. GTDB lineage: Bacteria > Cyanobacteriota > Cyanobacteriia > Cyanobacteriales > Nostocaceae > Rivularia. Next base: position 10,748 of record JBCCLY010000016.1, read on the forward strand.
GCGGCGGTGGAACTATTGGATCTGCAAAACCAATGTCTATTTGAATATTCTTTTGATAATCTTCAAACGCAGCATTTATATTAACTCGCGCTCCGGGAAATTCAGTTTCTAACCAAATCCCCGTTACTTCTAAGGAGTCAATATCAAATTTAACTTCATCTACAAAGTTTGAATTTTTGAGAATATCTTTAAACTTTTCTTCAGTCTTTTCAATATCAAAATCATACAAACCTAAAAAATCAACATCTTCAGCAATTCTTCTTTCCGCTGAAACCCAAAGTCTGGTAAGCATTCCGCCGCGTAACACCAATTCATCTACATAAATAGAATCAGATACTCGACGCAAAACGCTTTCAAGCAAGTGGTAAGTTAATATTTCTGATAAGGAACGATTGGTATTATTAGCTATTTTTAATAATTTATTTTTAATTTGTTTCATTTTAAGGGAATAGGGAACAGGGAATAGGGAATAGGGAACAGGAGAAATAATTATGGCGTTGCTGAATTCGGGTATGAATTTAAATGTAGAGACGCAAGGGTATCGCGTCTCTACAAGGGTTTCGATTATGCTATAAATCAAATTCATACATTAAATCAGCAACGCCATTATTCTCTTTTTACTCGCTACTCATAACTCCATCCGTTGCCTAACTCATAACTCTATCCGTTGCCTAACTCCATCCGTTGCCTAACTCTATCCGTTGCCTAACTCCATCCGTTGCCTAACTTCATCCGTTGCCTAACTTCATCCGTTGCCCAACTCCATCCGTTGCCTCACTCAATTAATCCACCCAGCATCTAAATTTAAATTGCTATCGTAAACTGTATATTCTCGCTGCTGTTGAGAAAGTTTGTATCCTTTAGATTTAAGATGTAAAAGTAAATTATCAAATCGTTTTTGAGCAGATTGATATCCTACAGCATATGCTCGCATGGTAATAAATCGCTGCTGTTTTCCGTCAACAAGTTTTTTAAAAGCATTTGCTGATAGATGAGCTTTGTGCTGCAAACAATATTTTCTTAAAACTTCTAAATTTTCATCTGCTGATAAAATAGCTTTGACATGAAACTCGAAATAATTACTTTTAGGTAACTTCTGCGCTTCAATATCTGAAATCGGAATATCTTGATTACTCACCATCGCTTCAATTTTGATGCGAGTAATTTCCAAATCTGCATTAACGATTTTTTGAACTATTTGATTTATTTGTTGTAGTACATCTTTTAAAGCGCCATGATGATAAGATGCTGTCATCGGTTGAGAACGAGTTGCACCTTCTGGTAATTCTATAAAAACGCATTTAATGTTTAAATTTTGGCAAATTAACTTAAATTTTTGTCTTAATGCTGAATTACCTGCGCTTACGGTGATATGCGCTTCAAATGTACCTTTATAGCTCGGTTGCATCAGCTAATAAAAAGGTAATATGTAAATTTTATAATTTGGTAATGACATTTTTATTTCCTGCATATTAATTTGTATTGCATTGTAGTATAGAGAATGTGTGATGGCAAGTTGAAAAACTGCTTATGATTAAGAAGGTATGGCGATCGCTCTTATTTTTGTAAGGCAAGTAAGTAAATATAAAGGCTGTGGCAGTGTATGTTAACTGAATACATTCATCAAGCAATGCGTAAAGCAAGCTACGAGTTGCTCGAAGATGGAACTTTCTACGGTGAAATTGCTCAATGTCAAGGCGTTTGGGCGAATGCTTCGACATTAGAAGATTGTAGACAAGAGTTGCAAGAAGCTTTGGAAGGTTGGATAATTTTAGGATTGCGTTTGGGTCATAGTTTACCAGTTATAGATGATATTGATTTAAATTCGATAAAAGAGGTTGCATAATGCCATCTTTTGGAGCAGTTAGCAGAAGCGATTTAATTCGCTACCTCAAAAAAATAGGTTTTAATGGCCCCTATTCCGGAGGAAAACATCAATACATGATAAAAGATGAATTGAAACTTACTATTCCTAACCCTCATAAAGGTGATATCAGTGTTGGCTTACTTAATAGAATATTGCGTCAAGCTAATATTAATCGTGAAGAGTGGGAGGCTTTATAAAACTTAAAATTTGTACACAGAAACTGTTATATTTCAACTATCAAATTCAACCTTCAATTTTGCTACCGTAGTCATATAAAGGTAAATTACCTTTACCTCAAATTAGATAAAAAAAGGTTTTAATATGGCTACTATAAATCTGCGTCGGAGTGAGAATGTTAGCGGCGATTTTTATGTTGATACTACCTGTATTGATTGCGATACCTGTCGCTGGATGACTCCAGATATATTTACTCGTGAAGGTGGGATGTCAGCGGTACATGATCAACCAACGGATGAGAAACAAAGATTAGCGGCGCTTCAAGCTTTGTTATCTTGCCCTACGGCTTCTATCGGTACTGTTGATAAGCCGCAGGATATTAAAGATGCTCAGTTAAGTTTTCCGATTCCTATAGAAGAAAATACAGCAGATTTCATCTTAATGAGGTACGAGACATATTGCTGTAAGGGAATAGGGAACAGGGAACAGGGAATAGAAGGGTGTACCTCATTTAACTGCAAAGTGCTGTATTTACCATTGCGGCTACCATTCGGAAAAATCTTTTGGTGCTGGAAGTTATTTTATCCAATTACCTGAAGGCAATATTTTAGTTGATTCTCCTCGATTTACGCCGCCTTTAGTAAAACGTTTGGAAAAAATGGGCGGGATTCGCTATATGTTTTTGACTCATCGAGATGATATTGCAGATCATCAAAAATTTGCCGAACATTTTAATTGTCAGCGTATTCTCCATGAGGAAGAAATTAGTTCGGGTACTCGCAATGTGGAAATCCAGTTGAGCGGTGAAGAACCTTTTGGGCTATCTTCAGAATTGTTAATTATTACTGTTCCCGGACATACCAAAGGACATACTGTTTTACTCTATAAAAATAAATATTTGTTTACTGGCGACCATCTTGCTTGGTCTGCTCGATTAAACCAACTGGTAGCTTTCCGAAATTTCTGCTGGTACTCCTGGGATGAGTTACAAAAATCAATGCCAAAGTTAATCAATTATTCTTTTGAATGGGTTTTACCAGGTCACGGTCGTAGATATCATGCTGATGCCCAAACGATGCAGCAGCAGCTAAAAAAGTGCATTGATTGGATGGCAACGGTTTAGATCAATAATTTGTTAAGAAAAATAAAGTGTAAATAATTACACACTTATAATCTTGACTGTTTAGCTATAGCTAGATTTGCAATAGCATAAGCAGTCAATTGGTTTTGAAAATAGCTGTATAAGGGTTGCTAATTAGCTAAGTGTCTTTATAGATAACGGAAAAAGAAAACGGTATCAGTAATTAATATTGCTTATTAAATCCGATAATCGTTGTATATTAGCTATCAAGAGCTTTACGGCGAGGTTTCAGTATACGAAGTACTGAAGACCTTTAATTTAAATTAAGTTCTAATTAGATAATTTACGATTTGAAAGAAAATTTAATACTTGATTTTTTTCTAAGACTCGATTATTTATCCTATATCTAGAACCCATATTTGAATTGGAACAGTACATTAAGCGGTAGTCAAATATCTCATGACCTCTACCTCGGAAAATCTACAAACCGATCGCAAAGAAAGCTATGACTTCTTTGTTGTAGGAATTGGTGCGTCGGCTGGAGGGCTGCGTGCTTTGGAAGAATTCTTTGCGAATATGCCTGCCGATAGTGGGGCTGCTTATGTTGTCGTTCAGCATTTGTCGCCAGATTTCAAAAGTCTGATGAAGGAATTGCTGGGACGAACTACCAGAATGGAAATTTTTCGGGTAGAAGATGGGATGGAAATCAAGCCCAATTGCGTTTATTTGATTCCTCCAGGTCAAAATTTAGAAGTTAGAAATTGCCGCTTGTTGTTACAGCGTCAGGATCGAGATCGTCCCGGTCCTAATTTTCCCATTGATATATTTTTACAATCCTTGGGTGAAGATGCTCGCGATCGCGCTATTGGTGTGGTGCTTTCTGGTACTGGTAGCGATGGTTCGGAAGGTTTGCGGATGCTCAACGAATCCGGTGGCATTGGTATGGTGCAAGATCCTGCCACGGCTGAGTTTGACGGAATGCCTCAAAGTGCGATCGCGACTCGAATTATTGATAGTATCGGTTCGCCGTTAGAGTTGGCAGAGGTTATTTACGATTTTGTTAAAGCACCTGCTAATGAAGAAAGAAATAGCGAACCACGTTCCAAATTAGCACTTGATTCTTTTAGGTTAGGACAGATTACTAATATTCTTAACCGTCACCAGCATATCAATTTTACACACTATAAACCTTCTACTCTTTCAAGACGTATTCATCGCCGGTGCTTGATTACGGGATGCGATAATATTGATGATTATATTGGGCGTTTACAAATCGAGCGCAAAGAAAGAGAAATTCTTTGTCAAGACTTACTAATTAGCGTTACAAAATTTTTCCGCGATTCAGAAGCTTGGGAATATCTGGAAACATACGTACTTCCGCAAATTATTGAAAAAATTCAGTGGGGAGAAGAACTTAGATGTTGGGTAAGTGCTTGCGCTACAGGAGAAGAAGCTTACACTTTGGCAATTTTGATCGATGAAGCCATTGCCGATTCAGATAAAAAAATCAAAGTCAAAATTTTTGCTACAGATATCGATCGAATAGCTTTAGAAAAAGCTGCTATCGGAATTTACCCAGAAAGTATTGTCAAGGATCTAAATCCCGAGCGTTTGGAACGATACTTTGTTCGTCAAGGGCAAAGTTTTCAGGTGTCAAAGGAACTACGGGAAAAGCTAATTTTTGCACCTCATGACTTGACTAAAGATGCTAATTTTACTCGGATGCATCTGATTACTTGTCGTAACGTGCTGATTTATATGCAGCCGCAGCTACAACAACAAGTTTTACGCAATTTTCATTTTTCTTTAGTACCAAAAGGCTTTTTATTGCTCGGAGATGCAGAAACTGTTTCATATTTCGAGGATGAACTTGTTCCAGTTGAAAAGAAACATAAAATTTATCAGAAAGCTAGGGATTTTCGGCTGCCATTACCTATAAGAGGTGTAGAAAACTTTTCTAAGCATTTTTTATCCCAGCCTTCTATTAAACAAGCGTCTGTGTCAACCAAACAGCCGATGCTTGAAGCTGCCTTGAATAACTTGCTGGGGCAGCAAAAAGCAACTTGTCTCTTAGTAGATAAGAATAATCAAGTAGTATATATGTTTGAGGATTTGTGCGAGGTACTTAAATTCCCTACAGGTAATCCGACTACAGAAGCAATTAAATTAGTTATTCCTGCGCTGCAACTTCCTCTAAATACTGCATTGCGACGCGCTCAAAAAGAACGTAATGCTGTTGCATACACTGGAATTAAAGTAGGAGAACATAATAAGCAACGTATTCTCAGCTTAAAAGTCAGCTACGAACAAGCAAGCAAAACAGCTGGCGATTTCTTGATGGTGACAATTGTTGAAGAGGCAGAAGTTGAAGCCGTTGTTGAAACAAGACATTTTGAAGCAGATAGTGAGGTATCCCACCGGATTATAGATTTAGAATATGAATTGCAGCAAAGCCGGGAAAATTTACAAGCAACTATTGAAGAGTTAGAAACTACTAACGAAGAACAACAAGCTACTAACGAAGAATTAATTGCTTCTAACGAAGAATTGCAAAGTACTAATGAAGAACTGCATTCGGTAAACGAAGAACTTTTTACTGTCAATGCCGAATATCAATCCAAAATTCAGGAATTAACCGAATTAAATGCTGATATTGATAATTTACTGCAAAGTACCGATATTGGTGTTGTATTCCTAGATAAAGAGTTAAAAATTCGTAAATTTACATCAGCAGCCACAGCAGCGATAAATCTAGTTGATGCAGATATTGGTCGTCC
>JBCCLY010000017.1:0-16647 GCA_039026655.1 Cyanobacteria bacterium P01_C01_bin.38
AAGCTACGAGTTACATCTTGTGTGGAGTCCCATAGATACGGAAAATTAAGACTGTACTCTCTAGCAAAAGCTTTCATACTATCAAAGCTTTCCGACGGATCGTTTTGGGCGATATTCCCGTTTACTCCAATTAATGTAAAGCCGTCTTTACCAAGTTCTGCCTGTAATTTTTTTAATTTTTCTATATACAACCCTACATAGGGGCAGCGGTTGCACATCGAAATCACCCCAACTGCACGGAATTTTTCTAAATAACGTCTTAGGTGGTGTACTTGGCTATCAATTCCTGGCAGTTCAAAATCAGGTGCGTATTTTCCTATGCGGGTATCCATTGTTTTTAGTACACTCATATTCTCGGTTGCTGGAAGGAAATGGAAACAGCAAAACACATTTTTCATGTAGTGGGCATGCATCCATTTTCAAGCCACCCTCTGTGTAGATGCTTAACTGATATTCAACAATTTTATAGTTCGCACTTAATAGTCGTAAATTGTAAAACTACTGAATCCTAACTAAAATCTCCAGGTATATCGCAGCATTTAATAGTCTTTATATTTTTTTCTATTCACCAAAATATGCCAAAATTTTGTCAAGTATTTGGTGAGGGCAATAATCCACAGAAGCTATGTTTTATGGCAGTTTTATAAAAATATTATGTTGATTTTCTCTGTCCGATTTCTACTTAACCATACTCTAAAAAATGATTTTATTCTAACTTCATCTGTTGAATTAGCATCAGAAAAAGTACTGATGATTATTTATTAAAAAGATACTTTAAGCTTTGACCATCGGGTTATTATTAATTTTTATGTACTAACAAAATATTTCAGCAGTCCCGATCGTTGTTTTACGCCTTTCAATCGAAGATAATCTTGCTAATGGAAAATCAACCAAATTAATTTTGATAAAGGTAAAAATATCAGCTTTCCCATTGTCAGAATAATGAGTAAACTGATTGTGTATGCCAGTAAAAATAATGGTTCGTTATCTTGCTTCTAGGAATAAAATTTGGAATTACTTGGACGATAAAAATATCAATCCGGTATAGTTTTGATTTTTGTGTTTATTTGACTTATATATATAAAATTGTTTTTCTATGAGTACTTCTATTTCCACCCCAGTATTTAGCTCAACAAAAACCTGGATGTGGCAAGGTTTTCCCATTTGCTATCAAACTCAAGGAAATACTGGCTCTGCGGTTGTTTTGATACATGGTTTCGGTGCTTCTTGGGGACATTTTAGAAAAAATATCCCGGTGCTGGCAGAAAATTGTCGCGTTTATGCCATCGATCTGATTGGGTTTGGGGCTTCAGCTAAACCTAAACCGGGTGAAGAAATTGCTTATACTTTTGAAACTTGGGGACAACAAATTGCTGATTTCTGCCGCGAAGTAGTGGGTGAACCTGTTTTTTTAGTCGGAAATTCGATTGGCTGTATAGCAGCGATGCAAGCGGCTGTAGATAATCCAGATATTGCGTTAGGTGTAGCACTGCTCAATTGTTCTCTACGACTTTTACACGAACGGAAACAAGCAGAGCTACCGTATTATCGCCGCATCGGAGCGCCTTTATTACAGCGCATACTATCTATTAAGTCAGTGGGTGAATTCTTTTTTAATACAATAGCTAAACCTAAAACCGTGCGTTCGATTCTGTTGCAAGCCTATCCCACAGGTGAAGCTGTAACAGATGAATTAATAGATATTTTAATGACACCAGCAAGCGATCGGGGTGCCGCAGCTGTATTTTTAGCATTTACGGCTTATTCGAGCGGTCCTTTAGCAGAAGATTTGTTACCCAAGCTACCATGTCCGGCTATTATTTTGTGGGGAACAGCCGATCCGTGGGAACCAATTGAATTAGGCAGAAAATTAGCTGAATTTCCCCAGGTAATGAAATTTATACCTTTAGAAGGAATAGGACATTGCCCCCAAGATGAAGCCCCAGAATTAGTAAATCCGATTTTACAAGATTGGATTGCAGAGCTTTCTTAGAGTAGGGAGTAGGGAGTAGGGAGTAGGGAGTGGGGAACAAGGAGAAATCTAAATTCCTAACTCATAATTCCTAACTCCTAACTCCTAACTCATAACTCCTAACTCATAATTCCTAATTCCCAACGGAGAATAACCTGCTCTGTGACGCACCTACATAAAATCAGAGATTATGATGTAAGCTTCTCGGCGACTCCTCTATGAGAACATTGACCGTTAGCGCAGCGTCTCCGGAGGAGATGCTTTGAAGCCCTACGCTAAGCGGGACTTTTGATAACATTATGTTTCAAATTTGTAGGCTGCATTTCTGCATTTAATTGGACTACACCTACGTTTTTGACAATACCATAAAATCTGCCCGCGATTCATCTCAACACCGATTCAAATAATTCGGTGTGTTAGCGTAGCGTGTCCGATAGGACAAGCCTTCTCGCGTTCTTCAATATTTTGAAGGGCAATTATTCAGCGTTTTAACATTAATCGCAGAAGTCCCACATCCTACTCAAAGAGAGGTGTGGGGACGCGAATAATGCGGGAGGCAGAGCCACACCGCATTTTCGCTCATGAATGCGAGGATAAAAGTCTTGCGTCCCGGCGGAGTAATGTTAATTTATTGACGAGTCTTTTAAGACAGCGAGACTTTTATCAATCTCTTCGGATGCCAACGAATCAATAATGTCTTCTAGCACTGCCGTCATACTTTTATCCTTACTAGCTGCGTATAATCTAAGCTTATTTAGTCTTCGTTCACTCAGTCTTATTTCTAGTCTTTTTGTTTTCATACTGCCCGGACAAGTTACGTGCTTATATGTTAGTATATTAATAGGTCGAACCAGAAGGAATTTATCAATGAGAACTTCGTATCAGTATCGATTAAAACCGAATAAGGAACAACGCGAGAAAATTGATAATACATTCTTATTGCTTCGCTATCAATATAATTATCAGCTTGCACAAAGGTTTGATTGGTACGAGAAAAATCGATGCTCTATTAACAGATGTCCTCTTGTTTGTCATCTTCCAGAATTAAAAGATAAACCCAACCGTTTTAGTCAGCAAGCATCATTAAAGCAACTCAAAAAAGAACGTCCTTGGTACAAAGCTATTCACAGCCAAGTTTTGCAAGAAGTACCAAAAAAGGTAGAGATGGCATTTGATAGATGGTTGAAAGGTGATTGTAATGGTAAAAAATCTGGTAGACCAAGATTCAAAGGTGTAGGACAATACAAGACTTTTACTTATCCTCAATTCAAGCAACATCATTTTGTAGGAAATAAAATAACGTTGTCGAAAATTGGTGATGTAAAAGTAATTGTTCATCGTCCGTTACCAGATGGTTTTGTTATAAAAACCGTATCAGTTACAAGAAAAGCTGACGGTTATTATGTTACTTTGATTCTTGACAATAAAGAAGTGCCAACAGTTAAACCTGACTTCAATACTGAGAATATTGTAGGTATTGACGTAGGATTAATTGATTTTTATGTAGCTTCTGATAATACCCGAATTGCTGCGCCAAAACATCTCCGTAAAGCTGAAAGAAAATTAAAGTCAACACAACGTAAAGTATCGCGTAGAAAAAAAGGTTCTAATCGCAGAAAGAAAGCAATTAAACAATTAGGTATCAAGCATAAAAAAGTTGCTGATACTCGTAAAGATTTCCATTTCAAAACAGCTAAAAAATTGCTATCTAAATATGATGTAATTGCTGTTGAGAAGTTGAATGTAAAAGGACTCGCTAGAACACGATTAGCTAAGTCGATTCATGATGCCGGATGGAGTCAGTTTGTCAATATACTCACATTCAAAGCCGAAAATGCTGGTTTGCGAGTAATAGCTGTATCTCCAAATGGCACAAGCCAAGAATGTTCTAGTTGTGGTCATGTTGTCAAAAAGCCGTTATCTCAAAGAATGCACAATTGTCCGGTATGTCATACCAGCATTTGCAGGGATTGGAATGCGGCTATAAATATCAGGAATCGTGGGACGCACGACCTGTCTAAACAATCTCAGTTTATGTCCTCATAGAGGAGTCGCTGAGAAGCCTACACTTACTCGAAGAGAAGTGTAGGTACGTCACTGTAGTGAATAATAATCTTCGAGCTACTTGAAGGCTCAGTTTTTCTAAAGAATTGAAAATAATCAATAAACTTTCACAACTATCTTGATGTCTGCAATAATACAATTACATCCAATTACATCAACTTCTGGGCTTACTAGCTGTAATTTTAAAAGCGTAGTTACAGCTTAATTACAATAATGGAATATCATCTGAAGATTCAGGAGCGGAAAGTTTTTCTAACCAATCTTCACCTACCTGAATACTAATGTCGGAATTAAGGCTACCAGTACTTTCTACACGCACTTCTCCAAATCCTAAAAGGCTGCGAACTGATTCGGCGCTATTTTCGTCTCCTTGCTGAGCAACAACACGAGTTACTTTTAAGGGCTGACTCCAGCTTTTGGCAATGTAAATTCTTCCATAACCGGCTTTTCTTAAGTTTCTCATTAAGCGTCGGAAACTAACGTTATCGCTGCCGGTATGATTTTGAATAGCAATTCGTAAAGATGACGGATCTACGGGTTGCAATTCAGCTTCAGTTTCTATACCAAAATGTTGAGCCATCATCGCGCTGATACGTCTTGGAGAAGGTATCCAGTAGCTAGCACTGTACTCTTTAGGGGTACTAAAGCGTCCCGGTAACATTAACATTTGCATATTAGAGCGATTGGTTCGTACTCCAAAACCTACCAGCGCTAATAATTCCTCAACTGTCAAATTAGTATCTATATGTTCTTTAACTACGTTGAGAATTTTAGGTAATTGTGCTAGTGTCGCTGGATTAAGCGCCTGATCCATTAACGCTCGCATAACCAGTTGCTGGCGTTGAATGCGACCAATATCTCCTCTTCCATCATTACGGAAGCGTAGCAGCTGTAGTGCTTTATCGCCATCAAGATGCTGTTTACCTGCTTTTAAATTTATGTATAAATGCTGAGAATCATCTTGATACTTTAAATCTTCGGGAACGTTTACCGTTACTCCTCCCAAAGCATCGATTAGCTTACCTACTCCTAGAACGTTAATCCGCATATAGCGGTCAATTGCTACTCCTTCTAGAAGGTTGCTTGCGGTTTTAGCACTTAAAGCAGGGCCGCCAAGCCTGTTTGAAGCATTAATTTTTTTTATACCATACCCATCTACTCTTGTGCGAGTGTCTCTTGGAATAGATAGCATGGTCAATTTTTTATTTTGAGGATCGAACTTTATCAGTAGCATGACATCAGCAAGACCATCAAAAGAATTAACTTGAGGTAGGTATCCTAAATCTCCGACTTTAGATGGAGGATTTTGTGTATCTGGGGGAAGTACGCTCATTCCCATAACCAAAACGTTGACAGGGCGAGTTAATTCGGAAAAACGCAGCCCGCCTCCGGCAATACTATCACTCTCGAATACAGCCGCTTCATCCGCACTCAGATTGGCTTGCATTAATGGGGTACTGCTTAACGAAACCGCTAAAAGCGCTCCTGCGGTAGCCGATACCATCGCAATACCACTCATACCTACCCAAAACCACAACCACCTTCCGGATTTGAGGTTTTTCCCTGTCTTGCTATTTGATTTGGGAGGGGACGCAGAATGGCTATCTTGCGCCGAAGTTCTTTGAATGGTCACTGACTTCCTCACACTACACTTATTGATAAAAATTCAAATTTCTGCTTTGTATCTGAGCAGACGAATCAACCCATAATAGCTAACTCTTAATTATCAGTGCTAACTACACGAATGCACGTGTCAACCACAACACTTATAGCAGTATTTCTCCTATTTTTTTAGTTAATCCGGAGATGTTTTATGGAAGTATGGCAACTTTATACTAAATCTCACTGTAAAGATATTAATATCTAAGTATAAGAAAAAACTTTTCTTTAAAGCATCTAGAAACTTCCTACCAATATTTCTACCCAATATTTCTGCCTGAATCAAGATAGATATTTACTCAGTACTTTTTCCGCAAAGTTGCTGAATCCTGGTACCCTTTGAGACTTACCTTTAAACGTGCGAATAATCAACCAGGCACTGACTACAAAATAACCGCTTGTTACAAAGCTGTTGAGAATTTGCAAACGTAGTGCGAAAAATTCTGAAGTTGAAGCTCCGGTTCCCAACAAAATGTATCCTATTATCCAAGTTAATGCTAATGTAATTGACAAACGAGAGGTTCTTAATTGTTCCCGGCTTCCTTCACGGCGATAAAGCGTCCATAAGGATGGGAAAAAGCCAATTACCGGAATTACATATATAAGCATTCCTAAAAGAGAAATGTCTTGCTTTTTGATTTTGCTTGAATTCGTAGATTCAAAATGCTTCATTAGTCTGAGTAAAATCATGAACTAGGGGGATGAGCAATCGGTCTTTAGTCGGAGATAATAAACTATTAAATCCGTCTATTTTATTAATTGTCCAACGGCGAGCAGGCTCTTTTTATGCACACACTTAAGTTTCTTAATTGGTGGCAAAGTTTAACACCAATAGCGCGAATCGGCGCGATCGCCGTTGTTGCTCCGCTGTTAGTAATTAACGGTTGGGCGTTTTCAGTAATTTTTGATTACTTCCACTCGCTGATAGTCATTGTAGCCGGAGCTTCGGTACTAGCGTTTCTGCTCAACTATCCCGTAACCTGGATGGAGCGTCAAGGTGTAGCGCGGGAACCAATCGCAATTTTAGTATTTTTACTGACTTTATCTATATTATTAGCTCTAGGTGTTACACTTGTTCCCTTAGCACTTACTCAGGCTCAACAATTGGTGGCTCGTTTACCAGAACTAATAGATTCGGGACGCAGCCAGTTAATGATACTGAACGAAAAAGCAGACGGTTTGGGTTTACCAATTAACTTAGATGCTTTACTAGTACAAATAAATGACCGAGTAAAAGGACAATTGCAAGCTATCGCCGGACAGGTTTTGAATTTAGCGGTAGTCACGGTGACAAGTTTGCTTGATATTGTTCTAACTATGGTTTTAACCTTTTATCTGTTACAGCATGGGGGAGAACTTTGGCAAAGTTTAGTTGGTTGGCTTCCTGCAAAGTTTCGCAATCCTTTTTCGGAGACAGTTCGTCTTAGCTTTCAAAATTTCTTTATCACTCAACTAATTTTATCTATTTGCATGGCATCAGCGTTGATTCCAACGTTTTTATGGCTAAAAGTTCCTTTTGGTTTACTGTTTGGCTTGACTATCGGTATTATGGCGCTAGTGCCTTTTGGTGGTTCTGTAGGTATTGCCCTTACCACATCCTTAGTTGCATTACAAGATTTCTGGATTGGTATGAAGGCATTAATGGCTGCCGTTATCGTACAGCAAATATTAGAAAATATCATTGCTCCACGAATTTTAGGTAGCTTTACAGGTTTAAATCCCGTCTGGGTGTTAATTTCAGTATTAACGGGAGCCAGAATTGGTGGACTGCTAGGTGTAATTGTAGCGGTACCTAGCGCCGTTGTGATCAAAACAGCAATAGAAGCAGTGCGCCCTTCAATTTCTACGAAAGATAAAAATGATGTGCGGGGGGAACAAAGTGAAGATTCTTACCATAAAAAAACCGAAGAAGGTAATACCGAACTTAGCGTTTCTTCTGTGGATGTAGCTGCACCAAAAACATCTCCTCCAACGGCTTAATTAAAGTATTGTTTATCGAGAAATAATGCTTCTTCCAAACCTGCAAATAAACTCTAAAAATCTTAATTTGCAAGGAAGGATTAGCAAGCCTTTATAACTAACATAATTCATCCGCATATTTTCTTCTTACCGTTCCCTATTCCCCATTCCCTTTTCCCTTTTTAATAAACTGGTTCAACAATTGAACCCATAAATAAAATAGTTCCCGTTTGATTGTCTCGAATTGTACAGAAAAAGGGACGATTGACAATCATGGAAAATGGCTTTTGAGGTAGTGAGGCTGAGGTTAATTGGATTCCCACTGAAGTTGTGGCAGCAGCCTCAGTTCCTTCTTCATTAACTTCCACAAAAGTTTTATGTTTAACTTGGCTGATTTTAAGATTATTTCCCATTTCAGAGAAATTGGCATTATTGGTAAATGCTTCTTCCATCCCTAGAGCCGAAAGTGCATCATTAAGTGTCGCTTCGTAATCCATTTTGAAGCGAGGTAAACGTATTGAACCTTCTCTGAGAGAAAACTGAGACATCCATTTTTCCCAATTAGCTGCATTCAAGCTTTCATAAAAAGATTCCAGGTTGGAGTTTTGTTTGGGTAAAAAGACATAAAAGCTAACTCTACCATCACCATAAGGTAAACTAACCGCTTGAAAATTATCGGTTTCGTAATATTTATAGTCATCCGATTGCGACATCATTGGATGTTGTTTCTCTTCACCCGTAGAAAGATAAAAAGGAAATTCAGCGGTTTTATCTTGGTCAAATTCTTTTGTCCAACTGCCTTTGAAATAAATTGCGTTTAGTAGATACAATACTTGGTTTGGATCTATTTTATCTACAATTTTATTTATTTTACCTTGGGTATTTTCTCTAACCCAATTGTTAATAACATTAGGTGAATCCGCATCGGTGAAATCTAAATTAGTCACTTTAGCCTGATAGAATTCTTGATTATTTTTAATAAATTCTGGCTTCAAGTTAGCATTTCGATCTGCCCATAAGGAGTTAGCGATATTTAAAGTTACTTGAGAATCGGGATTTTCTAAACTTGCTTTTAGAACGGCATAATTAGAATTTATCTCTGGCAAATTCATACCGTTTAATTCTAAAGCTTTAGCCATTGCTTCTTGAGTACTACCACTCGCGCCGTTATAAGTCATAGCCAAAGCAAAAGCTACACTCGAAGGTGAGACAAATATATTTTTGTTGTTATCTTTAACCAGCAATTGAGAAAATAATTTAAAGCCAAATTTTGTATTGCTAGAAACTAATTTTTTATCGATTGATGCGGATTTATCTGCAACTGGTAATTCTGTTTTTGGTAAAGGAGATTCAGCAAGAGCGCTATTATTACTATTATTAAATTGAGAGCATCCTATGACACCCATAAGCATGACACTCGCAGCAGCTAAAACGTAGCGTCTTCCTAAACTGACTGCATAACGTCTTTGCAAAAAGTTTTGCCGAGCATTGCTAAAATTTCGCTTCATATCACCACCACTATCGCCATCTTGCTTTATCTCAACTATGACATCTAAAATCAATAAATAGCTGGATGGTTACACTTTTAGCAACAGAATTTGATCGGAATTTATTTAACTGTTGAAAGTAAAATATCAAGAATTTAGCTATATAGATTACAAATATTACAAAAATATCTTATACTATTCCAAAGATAGAAGCGAAAATTAACAAAGTAAATCATCAATTTATAATATATTGAAAATATTGTAACTAGACCTGCTATATACAAGTATGATGGTGTAATGAGTGACAAAACCTTTAATCCAACCAGCAATATTCTCTTTCAAGAAGTTTTAGCACTTGTTGAAAGTTTAATTATGGCTAAAACAGGTAAGCATCTTTCAAACATTGAGGTTTTAGTTTTACGCGGTTCTTGGAAAGGTAATAAATACACCCAGATTGCTGCTGAAAGTGGTTATACTGACGAATATTTAAAAAATGATATTGGTCCAAAACTGTGGAAGCGTTTGTCACTAGCTTTAGAAAAGAAAGTTAATAAAAATAATTTTAAAGCAATTATTGAACAGCATATTTATCAAGTTGAAAAAGGAAAATCGATAGCAAATAAGTTAATAAATCGTAAAAATATCGAACCAAATAATATTGAAAATACACCACAACCCATATATCATAATCTTCCATCACGAGACTATACAAGATTAGTAGGTCGAGAAGTCCAAACAAAAAGAATTTTAGAATTACTTTCTTTTGAATGGGCAATTCCTTGTATAAGTATTGAAGGAATAGGAGGTTCTGGAAAAACAACTTTAGCTTTAGATATTGCTTATCGTTGTTTAAAAGCAAGTAACGATATTTACCTGGGAAGAACTTTAGAAACTAATCTACCTGCTTTTGAATTAATTGTATTTACCTCCGCAAAATCTCACTTTTTTACATCCAAAGGCGTTCTACCTCGTTTAAGACGAGAAAAAACTTTAGTAGATATTTTTACAAGTATTGTACGTACAATTAGCTTTTATAATTCTCAAACAGCAAGTTTTGAAGAAACCTACGAGCAAATTTACAAATGCTTAGCAAATATGCGGACTTTGCTAATTATTGATAATTTAGATACTTTAGAAGAACAACAGCAAGTTTTAAGTTTTTTATACGAACTTCCACCCACAGTAAAAGCTTTAATTACTAGTCGAGAAAAAACTCCTTTCAATACTGTTGCTTTGTCATCTTTGACTAAAACCGAAGCTTTAATATTAATTCAACAACAGGCAGATGAAAAACAAATAGATTTAAATTTAAAGCAATGCATTCAACTCTACCAAACTACAGGAGGAATCCCTGCTGCAATCATTTATGCTTTAAGTCAGCTAGCCGCCGGTTATACATTCGATAGTGTAACTTCTGGGTTGATGCCGACTCAAGGAGACTTTTGCCGCTTTTATTTTGAAAGCTCGGTGCAGCAACTAAAAGGAAAACCGGCACACAAATTTTTAATGGCTTTGTCACTTTTTACTAAACCTGTATCAGCAGAAGTACTAAAGGCTGTTGCTGATATTGATAATTCTTCGGATGCAGCAGATGGTTTAGCTAAGTTGCAACAACTTTCCTTGATAAATAGTCGTCAAGGACGCTACGAGATGCTACATTTAACTCGTGAATACGCACTTTCAGAAATGTCTAACAATCCTGTATTTGAAATCAGTGCGCGTAAAAATTGGGTAAATTGGTATCTTAACTTCGCTCAACAGCATGGAGGTAAAGATTGGCGAGAATGGCAAGATTATCAACATTTAGAAGATGAATGGGATAATTTGACAGACGTACTTGAATGGTGTATTGAAAATAATCGTTATCATGATGCCTGTCAACTTTGGCAAGACATGAAATGTTATACATATTCACTTGCCTATCGTCAAAATCGTTTAAGTTATTGGGATGCACCGTTAATATGGTTAGAATGGCTTGGTGAAGCAGCCGTTTCTCGCGAAGACTTTGCAACAGCAGCAGAAATGATTGGCGATCGCGCTTGGAAGCTGACTTTATTAGGGCAAGAGGAGAATTTAGGTACTGCCTCGGATTTGTTCGCACAAGCTTGGGCATTACATCAACATTTAAGATTAGAAATACAGGTGGATTTAGCGATTCATATTGGTGTATGGCATATCCAAAAGCAGCAATTTTCACAAGCAAATAACTGGCTTAATATTGCTCAAAACTTATTACATAATCCAGATAGCTTAGATAATATTCAAATTGATTCGTATATAAAAACTCGCTTATCCCTACACATAATTTATTATCAAGGCGAGATTTATTACAAAACTGAAAATTATCAAGAAAGTCAAATTTTATTTAAGCAAATATTTAAAAAAGCTCAATCGATTGGTTGGAGACGCGCTAGTCTCCTTGCTAAAGATTTTTTAGCAGATATTGCGATCAAGCAAGGTAAATTAAAAAAAGCACAAAACTATTTAGCAGAAGTTTTGCAAGTAGCGGAAGAGAATCAAGATAAATGTAGCCGAGCATATATAAAACGTTCTTTAGCTCGTTTAGAAAGAAAGTTAGGTAATTTGAATATAGCTAAACGTTGGGTATATGAAGCTGTGAATGATTTTGAAACTTTAGGTATGAAGCCAGAAGCAAGGGAAACTCAGGCATTGCTTCAAGCGATTGAATCTTAACTATAGTTAATAAGTAAGAGCGTATTGCTGTTAAATTATTTGTATTATAATATACTATATTTCTTTTGATTAAAGAAAAAACTTATTCTATTTTGCAAACTAATTTATTAATTTCATTAGCTTTAATATTATAATAACTACCTTTTACTTAACTTTTCCCTGCTGACAAATACGAGCATCTGCTTAAAAATATGAACGTGTCACCTGCTTTTTTACCTATAAAGCAGTCTGCCTTATTCAAGGTATACACAGTTGGAACACACTGATAGAGGTTTTTAAAGTCAGGGTTGCATTTTTTCTCATGCTTATCACAACTTGAGGCATCAGGTTGATACATTTAACAACACACTTACAGCGACTTAGAAGTATCGGAGGTATGCATCTATTTTCTTATATGTAGTTAATTAATGCATTCAAATACTTGCAAAGTCTGTAATTAGTATATGAGAAAATACATTTTTTTTAGATTTATCAGAGCTTGAGGCATTAAGGCAATAAATCTATTTTCTAATGAAATTTAGTTGTTTTGCGTTACATCATATTATTAACGTCAAGATTCTATATTAAAGTCTAACTATCAACAAATGAACAATAACGAAGTAAGTACTTTAGTTGTTATAGATCCTGCTATTAAAGATTTTCATTTATTACAAAGACGTATTTCAGAAGGTATCGTACCTCAAGCAGAAGTTTTAGTACTACAACCTAATAAAAAAGAAGTACAGCAAATAACTCATGCCATACAAAAATACTCCGAACTTTCAGACATTCATATTATTTCACAAGGTTCTCCAGGTTGTTTGTATCTAGGAAATAGTAGTTTATCTATTCATAACTTTAACTACTATGCTCCTCAATTAAAAGAATGGTTGGTTAGCAACATTTTTTTATATGGCTGCAACGTAGGCTATCAGGCAATTGGCAAAAAATTTATTCTACGTTTGTACAAAACAACTGGCGCAAAAATTTCTACTTTAGTTAGCACTTGGGGAATGCATACAAAAGTAGGAGTTGGTAATTGGACTATCAATGAATATACGTTAATTAAACCAGATTTAGCAGCATCGAGGGTATAGGTTAATGGTTGAAGTTAGTGAAACAAAATTATTTATATTATTGTAAGTAAGTCGGCAGAAATAAACAGAACTATAATGTAAATTAGCTTAAAACCCTTATTTCTACTGCCCACTCCCCACTCCCTTGTCATAAGCTGTCGTGCATTTAATTTGTATTTTTCTAGCGGGCAAGATGCCCGCACTACAAAACGTTCGCATTTTTGGATTATATGATTTAGCTGCACATCAGCTTAGTTACAATTTTCAACGCCAACCTACTTAGGATGGGCATCCCTGCCCTTCCAAATGTATCTTATCGCTTGCATTTACTAACAGGTGCTAATTTTAGCTCATCTATATGTAAAGTAGATGATACTGACGAAGGTTTCTGTCTACAATTAAATTATTTCGTTGGAGAAATAAACTTGAATTTGCCAATATTACCTTCAAAGTGGCATAGCAATCGAAAAGCCTTTCAAGATTGGTAATTATAAGTTTTGAATTTAAGATAGGGAACACACGATAGCGAACATATTCGGATAAAAACAGCGATTTACTTGATTGCGCGATTGAATACAAAAAAGGCAAAGTTTTAACCACATTATTGTAGTCAGGTATTCTTTGAACTAATCAAGTAAATGCTTTATGCAAACAAATTTACCAATATCTAAACGCGGTCGAGAAAGTTGTGTTATCTTACCAATAGGTTGACAATCAGCCGCAATGCTTGGTTTGTTAACAATATCCATGCTTGTTCCAAAGTGTTCTTGAAATAGTACTTGGGTTTTATCAAAAGCGATTAGTAAATTATCTCTATCTATTTTTCCCCGCTCGCCAAAGTAAGGAAAGTGATGGATAAAACGACCAAATAGCATTTCGCAATCTTCAGCATATTTCATAGTATCAAGAATATGATAATGCCATACTCTGTCAATTTCCCGGTTGGGAACAAGTTGACTGTTAGGATAAAGGTAAACCAACATTAAAAACATTCGATAGCGTGAAATCGCTTGTTTCGTTTGTTGAAGATTCCATTTCTCTTCGTTAGAATGTATCAGTGTATAGGCAATTGGTTGTAAATCAAGATGTGCAAGTTTTCCGATGAACTTCTGCACATCGGTAGGTGAATTAGATTTAATGAATAACATTATCTTTCGCTCTTGGTAAAGGAATTAAGTGAAGAAGTAAATTTAATTTCACATACCAAGTTCCATTAATATTAATTCTCTATCCGGTTCTTTTGTGATACAGAGTGTATTTTTATACTTTTTTCACTTTAGTGTAAAGTTTTTGTGAAGCAGTTCTATTAATTGTAAAAAATTCAAATATCTAATATACAGCATATTTCGTCTTAGTGAAGTACATTTAGTGAAGTACATTCGGACGGAACAGTTTCATGAGTATTTTTCTTATTAAAAAAAAGATTAAAAAATGTAACAGCACTTACACAACCGCTACCAAAAAGTAGGCATTCTCAATTATCAGATCCCCCCAACCCCCCTTAAAAAAGGGGGGCTTTGCATAAGTACTATGCAAGCTACAGATTTGTCAGCATTTTTTTCAAAATTTCACCACAGTCATTAACTCATATTATTAGCGCTTTTCCATCTTTTTCTTGTTCCCTATTCCCTATTCCCTATTCCCTATTCCCTATTTAGATGCAGTCCACCAAGCTAAAGCATAAGGTTGAGTTGGTTCGTTAATGCTATTTTTAAATTTGACGCTGATTTTATAGTTACCAGTTGCAGGTACGGGGCAGAAAATATGTTCTACGCTATCAACTCTACTTACAGAAGCGCAAGTACTGCGATTATTTTTATTTTTACCGTCTGCTTTGACTAAATGCAAATCCAGATTATTCAAACCGCGATCGCGAAAAATTTCTCCTTTATCATATTTACCATTTTTGTTCGTATCGCTTAACTCTACTAACCTATCCCAAGCTAGAGTAACAGCCACAAAACTTCCTTTTTGTAAAGGCTTTGCTAAAGTATAATCGGCTGATGTTCCGGCAAAAATTGCCCGATAATCCCAGCCAATAGGCGGTACTGTTGTTTTCGGACTCCATTGTCCGGCACTAAACTGTTGATAAGCACGAAAAGCATTTAAATGTCCGGTTCCCATTTGGGAGTGTAAAGGAATTTCTGCTTTTTTGTAAGCATCAGAAGTCAACCAATCTTTATTTTGTTTATCAATTAAAGTACGAGTCATTCCGAGCTTCAAGCCATTTCCATCATCTTTAATTTTCTCAGTTGAATTGAGCAAAACAGCTTTCATTACTTCATGACGACGAGAATCAATACTCCAGGCAAGTTTTTGTGATGGCAATTTTTTCTGTCTGACTAACAGGCGATCGCCATATTCTTGCAGCAAAGCGACAGTGCCTGTAACGTGAGGAGTTGCAAAACTCGTTCCAGTAACTTTTTTAATTTGTCCGTTTGGGTTAAGCAAACTAATTCGATTCCCTGGAGCAACTATGCTGATAGTGCGACGTGGGCCTAAATTAAGTTCCTTCCCAGATAACCGTGCAGTCATTGACTGATTGATAGCCACCAAATTAGAAACATCAAGTTTTCTATAAATCTCTCCTCGGCGAGAAGAAAAGGCTACATTTACTCCATTAAAATTATCTGTAGGAATAGGAATTCCGCCCTTACCTTGATTACCAGCAATAGCATACAAAACATTATGAACGCGACTAGACCAATCAACGCATAATGTAAGTAAAGCTTTGCCATCCAGAACAGGTTCCGCCCTTGGATCTCGGCTCAAAGGTTCGCCAAAGCTAAAATTAATAGCGCGAACATCATTACCATTTTGTAAAGCAATGTGTTGAGCCGAAAGACATTCTTCCGGTTGTCCCATCCCCTTGGTAGAGCCGACAGCAGAAGAATACAAACGCGCTCCCGGAGCAACACCTCGAAACCCTTTATCGTTACTGACCATCACCCCAGCAACATTATAGGCATGAGGATCGACACCTTTATTAGACCTAGCTGGTTTATTGCGTTGAAAAACACCCGCTAAAGCTATAGAACGATTTTTGGAAACAGATTTATCAACACCAAATTGACCTGGACGACCGATTTCAACTTGCCCCAAAGCAATTTTTCGACCAAATAAATTATATGGCGATCGATGGAGCCTCAAAGCATCAATACCTCCACGACCAACAGAAGTAGTCAAAGCAAACACCGGAACGCTCAAACAACAAGCACTTAATCCCCAAATCACCCAGGTTAATTTTTTCATTAGTTAGTAGATAGTAGTTAAGAGTTAAGAGTTAAGAGTTAGGAGTTAGGAGTTAGGAGTTAGTAGTTAGTAGTTAAGAGTTAGTAGTTAGTAGTTACCAACTACCAATTACCAATTACCAACTACCAACTACCAACTACCAATGCCCAATGCCCCATCCCCAATGCCCAATTCCCAAATATTTTATTTTGTTTTTTATGAGAAAAATCTCAATATTTTGTTACAATGCATACAGAAGAGGACGCTTTAAGACCCACTAGCCATGATCAATAAAAATTCTAAAAAACCCGTTGTTATCGCTCCATCCATTTTATCAGCGGATTTTAGCCGTCTAGGAGACGAAGTTCGCGCTGTAGATGAAGCTGGAGCTGATTGGATTCACGTTGATGTAATGGATGGTCGTTTTGTACCTAATATAACGATAGGTCCTCTGATTGTAGAAGCGCTTCGTCCGGTTACTCAAAAGCCTTTGGATGTCCACTTGATGATTGTGGAACCTGAGAAG
>JBCCLY010000018.1:0-16583 GCA_039026655.1 Cyanobacteria bacterium P01_C01_bin.38
AAAGGCGACAGCCGGATTTGAACCGGCGGATGGAGGTTTTGCAGACCTCTGCCTTACCACTTGGCTATGTCGCCGCATTTGCGTTCTTCATATTACCAATATTTTATATAAAAATCTACCCCTTTGTATCTTGTTTGTGAAATTCTTTTAAAAAGTTAATGGTACATAGGAGAAATACAACTGTAGAGAATTTAATTCCAAATGCAAAAAACTATGTTTTCTCATAACAGTCTTGGCAGTAGTATAAGCCTACAATCACCATTCCGAGTAGCTATTTACCTTTACATACTTTGAAAGGACATCTGTAAGTTAATACCATATTTTTTCATCCTATGCCCACCCATTGCATTAGCTCATATTTATGCTAGGATTTTATGTAACGTAGTATACATATTTTTCTCTATAGGTGCAGTATTTATACTTCTTATGATATAGATACTGAAAAACATTAAATGTAATATATTTATGCCTTTGGATAGATTAAAAACATAAATAAATCCCAAATTAGTATAAGATATTGAAAATAAATCTCGGTTTTTACTTACGAAACAGAAAAATCAGTGAATATACATAACTATTATATTAACGAGGACTTAACAGTATGAATATGTTACCAAGGAAGCATTAACTACCAGTATATTAGAGGCGTTATGACTAAAAAGGAGAATTGGATATTAAGACTCGTATTAGATTGGTATCACCAAAGATGAAAGAAGTTTCGGCTATAACTATTGCCCAAGTAACGGATATGCATCTTTTCGCCTCCGAACAAGAGCAACTACTGGGAATGCCTACTACTGATTCTTTCCATGCAGTTATCGATCGCTTAAAAAGATTGCGAGAGCAATTAGATCTGCTGTTGTTGACGGGAGATTTGTCAGGTGATAGTACGTCACAATCTTATGGTAATTTACAAAATTTACTGAGTCCGTTGTATCTTCCTAGTTATTGGCTGCCAGGAAATCATGATGATTTCACGATAATGAATGAAGTGTTAAATCTGGGGCTGGTTTCTCGTCGTAAATGTTTTGAACGTGGTGGGTGGAATTTTATATTGTTAGATTCTTCAGTGCCGGAGAAGGTACATGGTTATCTACGTCGCGAAAGTTTGCAATGGCTAGATTTACAATTAGGTATGGCGGAGGATAAACCAACAGCAATAGCGCTTCATCATCCTCCTTTGAATGTGAATTCTCATTGGTTAGATAATAGTAGTTTGCAAAACTCTGAGGAATTTTTTGCAGTTTTAGATAAATATCCCCAAGTTCGGTTGGTGTTGTTTGGCCACATACATCAGGAATTTTATGCTCAACGTCAAGGTGTTGATTATTTAGGAACTCCTTCAACCTGCGTTCAGTTTCAGCCAGGAAGTAAAAAATTTGCTCTCGATCAAAAATCACCAGGATTCCGCTTGATGAAACTTTATGCCAATGGAACTTGGGAAAGTTGGATTGAAAGAGTTCCGTATTTTCATACTGTAGAGTTAGCAGCAAACGGGTATTGACAATTAATAATTAACAGTTACCAGTTATCAGCGATTGATAATTGATAATTGATAATTGATAATTGATAATTGATAATTGTCCATTGATGATTGCTAAACTTTCACTTCGTCGGCAAAGCTGTGCCAGCGGACAAATTGAAATGGCCCTGCTACCGAACCCCAAATGTGTTCGTCGGTTTCTAAGTCTCTTCCTTTGTCTCTGCTGATAAATTTTTCTGCGTCGATTTCAAATTCGCTGTCAAGGTAAGTATTTTGTCCTTTACGAAATACGATGCAGCTTTTACCTGGTTCCACCATACCTTTGAAACTATGACCAGTCCATTTTACAATCATGTTACAGCCTTCGAGTTTCTCCAAATCGTCGGGTTTTAATGCTTTGAGACGTTCCAAGTTGCGAGATGCACCGTAAAATTTTTCTGCATCTTTAACTCTATAATTTTCAATTTCTATATGGTTTCCGGCATCAACTAATTTATTAACTGCAACACGATAAGGATCTTCAAGCATATAATCGTAAGCCTGCTCTACATAAAAGCTTACTCCCGATAATAATTCTATTGGTAAAGGACGCATACATACGCGAATATGAGCGAAAAAAGGCGGATTTTCAAAAGCTTGTTCTTGATTACTAAAATCAGAAGCCATCCAGCGAGCTAAAGTTGGTATATCGGTAGAGTGCGACATTATATAGAAGATTTTAGATGTAATTTTAGATAAAAGTATATTATCAACTCAAGTCGCTACAAGGTAAGATACGCGCAACGAATTTAAATATTTTTTTGGCAATTCGATACTCTATTGCCGCTGTTGTAATAATTTCTTCTATAATTAGCGCTTTTACAAGTAAGGATGGCACAACAGAAGTTAATTTCAATCGTTTATTATCGCACCAAAATATTTATGGAGAAAATAACAGCGGATATTCGTCATCAAATTAGTTAATATTTGATATTGATAATTGTTAATTGTAATTTCCTATGCTTTATTCAAAAAAAATGATCGATATACAGCGTTTAAGTATTACAATTACTACGACTATTACAATTTGTCTGCTTTGGACTTCGTTGGCGCTAGCGAAAAAAAAGCCTAAACCGCCGAAGGAGTTTCCACCTTCTCCTCTAGAGATTACCGTACCCGATCCATTGCTACCGGCTTCGGGGAATCAACAATCTTTAAGTGTTGAGGAAAAGCGTTCGCTACAAGCAGCTTTGGATAAACTCGATCGAGAAGCAACTGCAAAACTGCAAGCGGGAGATACCCAAGGAGCATTTGATACTTGGAATCGAGAATTACGCTTGCGTCGTTACTTGGGTACGTTAAATGAAATTCAGGCACTACAGCGGGTTGGTGGAATTGCTTACACTAGAAATAATCGTCTGCAAATAAGGTATATTACCGAACGATTGCAGGCAATTCAAAAACAGGTTCAATTACAGCAAACACCAGATTTACAAGTATTAAAAGCTCTAGGTGAAGCTTACCGTCAAGTGCGATCGCCTAACCTTGCGGTGGAAGCTTACAATCAAATATTGATAATTGTGCGGGGAAATTCCGATGTTGCAGCAGAGGTAGATACGCTGAAAACTATTGCCCAAGTTCATCTCGATTGGTTTGATTATCCAGCAGCAGCAGCTACTTACGAGCAATTAATAGATTTAGTTGCTAACAACAATGATGTTGAGGCATCTTTAAAAGATTTAGTTTACATTTATGAACGTACAAAACAACGCAATAAAGCAATAGACGCACGGAAAAAGTTATCGTTAGTTTACCGTCAACAAAATGATATTGCACGGTTATCGGCATTAAAATTAGCTATCGGTTCGGATTACGAAACTTTAGCAAAGGAAAATCCTAATTTGGTAGACGAAGCTTTTAAAAACTATCAAGAAGCCTACACTATGGCTTGGGAATTTCAACAATACGTGCGTGCGGCAGAAGCTTTACGAAAATTAGTTTCATTATATATTGCAGAAGGTCAAACAGAAGATGCTTTAGAAACAAGTCAGATTTTATTGCAAGCAGAAGGAAGAGCTTCTAACTTCTACGGTATGATGAATGCTTACGAGCAAATAGGTCAAATTCATTTACAGCGTCAAGAAAATCAATCGGCTCTTGCAGCTTTTCAAAAGGGATTAGAATTAGCGCAAGAATTGGGTTATGAAACAGATGTATTTACCCAACAAATTGATAAAATATCAGGAAGAAGTTGAAATTGATTTGCTACAAGTAAGTCGGCAGAAATAAACAGAACTATGTTACATAATGTAAATTAGCTTAAAACCCTTATTTCTACTGCCCACTCCCTAAGAATGAAAAGTTGTTCATGGGGGAGACCCCCAAGACCACACTTTATGTCCTATCGGACACGCTCCGCTAACGCTACTCCCTACTCCCTCGTCATAGTTACAATTTTCAACGCCAACTTACTTAGCAGCTTCTTTAAAAAGCCGATTATTTCAAATAACTATCAAAATTTTAGCTTTTAACTATATTTTTGCTAGTTTTTTGGGAATTATAACTTAATCGGAGATTTTTTAAGTAAAGCAAGTTGAAACTTAGCTATGAAATTAAACAGTGCGATACTCCGTATTGAGTAACTTCGCGAACAAAATTCCTATTCAACAGAAAAACTAATCATCTGCAAGATATTCTTTAACTTCTTCAAGAATAGGATATATTTTATCTTGATTATTAGCTTCTATATTTGCTAGGAGGGCAACTCTATCTTTTTTTCCCAAATGATAAATCAGTAAAATCAA
This sequence comes from Cyanobacteria bacterium P01_C01_bin.38, assembly GCA_039026655.1. Lineage (GTDB taxonomy): Bacteria > Cyanobacteriota > Cyanobacteriia > Cyanobacteriales > Nostocaceae > Rivularia. Next base: position 4,267 of record JBCCLY010000018.1, read on the forward strand.
AAAGTATTCCCAATCCAGTTTTCTACGCTGGGCAATTCCATTAGAGAATTCCGTTTCGGGTGGATTATGTACAATATCGAATAAAATATCTAAGGTATGCACAACTTCCTGCTCCTCCACCCAACAGCAGATATATTCTTCTTCTTTTTCAAATTCACACTCTTGTTTGTGCCATTCATATCTATCTTTCTGAAGTTTGCTGCCAAAACCTGCAAATACGAATGGATCGATGGGTGCTGATAAATCTGCTAGAAAGTCTAGAATTTCTTCTCTGCTTTGTTTTTTCATCGAATTTTGCTGCTGGATACTTTATCGATACTAAGTAAAAGCGCTTTACAAACTCCCTAAAACCTTATATATATTTATCAATAAATATTCTAATATAAGACTCCCGCCCTTCAATTTATGCATAAAAACAACTATTAATTTTTGTAAATACTCTTGTTAATAAAAATCTTTATCAATAAACTAAGCATTAAGTCAAAAGAAAAAACGTTGCACTGTTAGGGAGAAGTCCGTTAATGGAGTGTGCTTGGGTAACTATAGTGCTTCCAAACCTATATTACGTAGCTATTCCAACCGAAACGGACTTCAATTAAAATTTTCATATTGTGGCAATTAATTTACCGCTTTGAGCAAAACAAACCAAGCAGTAAATTAAAGACTGATTGTTGAATAAGTATAGCAATAAGGAGAAAGCGTTAAATAATGCAAACTTACGATAATCCCAAAGTTAAATTTGATTGGTGGGCTGGTAATGCACGCTTTGCCAATTTGTCAGGTTTATTTGTTGGTGCTCATGCAGCACAAGCGGCTTTAATTACTTTATGGGCTGGTTCGTTCACTCTATTTGAACTGTCTCGATATAACCCAGAGATACCAATGGGTGAGCAAGGGTTGATTTTACTTCCTCATCTAGCCACCTTGGGTATTGGTGTAGGAGATGGTGGGGTTGTAGTTGATACATACCCTTATTTTGCGATCGGAATGGTACACCTAATTTCATCTGCTGTCTTAGGTGCAGGTGGCTTGTTCCATACTTTCAAAGGTCCCAGAAATTTGAAAGATGCGACCGGACAAGCTCGTAAGTTTCACTTTGAATGGGATGATCCCAAACAACTGGGAATTATTTTAGGACATCACCTGTTGTTTTTAGGAGCCGGAGCATTATTATTAGCAGCTAAAGCGATGTTCTTTGGTGGACTTTATGATGCTGCATCTGAGACTGTCCGGACGGTGACAAATCCAACTCTTAATCCTCTAGTTATCTATGGTTATCAGTTACATTTTGCTAGTGTCGATAATCTCGAAGACCTAGTGGGAGGACATATTTATGTCGGTGTAATGTTGATTGGGGGAGGAATCTGGCATATTATCCAGGAACCATTACCTTGGGCAAAGAGAGCCTTAATCTTCTCTGGTGAAGCAATTTTATCCTACTCTTTAGGGGGAATTGCTCTAGCTGGATTTGTTGCATCCTACTATTGTGCGGTCAATACTTTAGCTTACCCTGTTGAATTTTATGGACCAGTATTAGAACTAAAATTTGGTGTTTGTCCCTATTTTGCAGACACTGTAGATTTACCAAATGGTGCTCATACAGCCAGAGCATGGTTAGCAAATGCTCATTTCTTCCTCGCTTTCTTCTTTTTACAAGGACATCTATGGCATGCGCTACGAGCTATTGGTGTTGACTTCAAACAGTTTGGTAAAGCATTAGATTCTGTAGGAGTTGTTGGCAACGAATCGTAATAATTCAATTAAGAATTGAGAGGTTGTTTTATACATCGTTGTGGGATGGAGAGAAGTTGGGGGGGAAATGTTCTTCCCCCAAACTAAGCCGCACCTCCGGTGAACGGAGCATCCCTGCCCGTCCATTTTCTAGCAACTCTTTTAGTATTGCCTTCAACTGAAAAAGGCTATTCAACGTCTCCGAATAAAAAGTTCAGAAAGGATAAAAATCGTGGCTGTTTCAACCGATAAAACTTTTGCATCAGGTACAGATTCACCTTGGTTAGTTGGTAATGCTCGTTTGACAGACTTGTCGGGACAATTATTAGGTGCCCACATCGCTCATGCAGGTTTGATTATGTTTTGGGCTGGGAGCATTACTATCATTGAGGTTTTGCGTTTTACTCCTGATGTTCCAATGTACGAACAGGTGATGACTTTGTTACCGCATCTGGCAACTTTAGGCTGGGGTGTTGGTGAAGCAGGTCAAGTGGTAGATACTTATCCCTACTTTGTGATTGGTATGCTGCATCTAATCGCTTCAGCAGTTTTAGGAGCAGGTGGACTTTTTCACGTATTTCGCGGTCCCAAGGTTTTGTATAGCCCTGGTGGAATTGTGGCGAAATTTCACTATGAATGGTACGACCCCAGACAATTAGGTTTTATTTTGGGTAATCATTTGATTATTTTAGGTTTGGGAGCATTTCTTTTAGTAGTAAAAGCGATGTTTGTGGGTGGAATTTATGATGCTAATCTTGGTCAGGTCAGATTAATTACTAACCCAACTCTTGATCCAAGTATTATATTTGGTTACTTGGTCGGATTAAAACATGGCAGTTGGACTCTTTTAGGGATAGCTAGCGTTGATAATCTAGAAGATGTTATCGGCGGTCATATTTGGGTAGGATTGATGTTAATTTTTGGTGGTATTTGGCATATTGTAATACCTCCTTTTGGCTGGGTAAGAAAGATTTTTCCGATTCAGAATGGCGACGAAATCCTTTCTTATAGTCTGCTTGGTTTAGCTTTAATGGCCTTTATTTCTACTCCTTTGATAGCCTATAACCAAATAGTTTATCCCAGCGAGTTTTACGGTTATGACCGCTTGGGAACGGCAAATGTACAGGTTTTCTTAGGAATTTTAGCTTTTTGCGGTTATGTTTGGCATTCTTGGCGCTCCCGCCAAATAAACCCTTAATTTTTCATAGTTTTTAGTTTTTCTGACTCTGAGAGCCTAATAAATTCAATGCCCGTAATTAACATTTTTTATCTACGGGCATTTTTTTGGAAATAATTTTGAGGATAAACGGGGATTAATTATGGTAACTACAATTTTCTGCGCTTTCTGTGCGTGGGCAATAGTCATTTTAGCTTTTGCTAGTTTTTGCTTGATGCTCAATAAAGGAACGAATCACCTCAAAAAGCTCCATAATATTCCTTGTAGTGGCTGTGATTTTTTTACTAATGACTACCGTCTTAAATGTACAATCCATCCTTCTAAGGCTTGTTCGGAAGAAGCTATCGGCTGTATTGATTTTGAAGTGAAAACTGTTAATTGTAATGCTTGTCAAAAACATCGGCGCGTCAACAAGTTGGTAATCGCTCAAGAGGAAAAGCATATTTACTCCTGAAACACCTTATAAATAGAGCTTTGTACCTGCTACAAAATATAACTAGCTCCAAAAAACAAAGTTCGCATTTACAAAACTTCACATCTTTACTACTAAAATATTGCAAATTATTGATATGCTGAAAAATAATTATTGAGAATACTACGCATTAAGTAGAAGTGGTTGAAAATTATCTTTGCCTTTACCGGCCAGAAGGATACATTCTCTCACGATCGATGAATAGCTCTATTTTACATGGTGTGGTTCATTGTTCGCTTGATGCTCTATTACTTTTTCTCAGTTAATTGTCAATAACGAGTAGCTTTAAAAATGTCAAAACAAATTGGTCTTTTCTACGGTACTACAACTGGTAAAACCGAATCTGCGGCGGAAATGATTCGAGATGCTTTGGGTGATGGCGTGACTATGCATGATATTGCAGAAGCAGATACTAGTGATTTTGAAGGATATGAATGTCTGATTATTGGCTGCCCAACTTGGAATATAGGGGAACTTCAGAGTGATTGGGAAGGGTTTTTTGAGGAACTCGATGAGGTTGATTTTAGTGGAAAGACAGTCGCTTATTTTGGTACTGGGGATCAAGTTGGGTATGACGAAAACTTTCAAGATGCGATGGGCATATTAGAAGAAAAGATTGCTGAAAGAGGTGGAAAAACTGTTGGTTATACCTCAACAGATGGATATGAATTTAGTGAATCTAAAGCATTGAGAGACGGAAAGTTTTGCGGGCTAGCCCTCGATGATGACAATCAATCGGATTTAAGCGATGAAAGAATCAAGGCTTGGACTGCTCAAGTTAAATCAGCTTTTGGACTGTAAATTTAGTAATCGAGCCAGTTAAGAATATCGGGTACAGGTTCGTAGTAAGCGAGAAGATCGCTCTTATTGAAGGACGCGCATTCCTAACTACGAACTAATTTTCATCGATCCGAATTAATAAAGAACCATCCAAAATCTAAAATCCAAAATCGAATGGCTGTAACAACTATATCCAATCAAACATATAGCTTTACTGACGTTGACTGGTATCGCGGTAATGCTCGTTTGCTCAACTTATCCGGCAAACTACTGGGCGCTCATGTTGCTCATGCGGGTTTGATAGTTTTTTGGGCTGGTGCGATGACATTGTTTGAATTGTCGCACTTTAACCCAGCCTTACCAATGTACGAACAAGGATTGATTTTACTTCCACATTTAGCAAGTCTTGGCTTGGGTGTCGGTGCTGGGGGTGCAGTAATCGACATTCAGCCTTTTTACATTATTGGTGTAATCCACTTAATTTCCTCAGCAGTTTTAGGTGCGGGTGGTTTATTCCATTCATTGAAAGGACCGAGTGTATTACCAGAAAACTCTAGTTACGCGGGCTTTTTCGGTTATGACTGGAAAGATAAAGATAAGATGACTACGATTTTGGGGATTCATCTTGTGCTTTTAGGAGTGGGTGCTTTATTGTTAGTTGCAAAAGCGATGTTGTGGGGTGGAATATTCGATCCTAATATCGGAATGGGTGGAGACGTGCGATTAATTAGTAATCCAACACTTAACCCATTGAGAATATTTGGCTACTTGTTACCCGTTCATGGTTTTACAGGAATGGCTGCTGTAGACAACTTAGAAGACGTAATTGGCGGTCATATCTGGGTTGGATTAATGTGCATTGGTGGTGGTATTTGGCACATCAAAAGTAAACCATTTCCTTGGGCTGAGAAAATTTTAGTTTGGTCTGGAGAAGCTTATTTATCATATAGTTTAGGAGCGATCGCCTACATGGGATTTCTGGCAGCAACTTTTGCTTTTTTCAACGACACCGTTTATCCAGAAGTATTTTACGGGGCTGCAAAGATGATAGAATCTTCTCCAGATTTAGTTTCTTCTCGCGGATGGTTGGTGAGTTTTCATCTTGTTTTAGCAACTTTGTTTCTGTGCGGACATATATGGCACGCTGCTCGGGCTCGTTTAACTGAAGCAGGGTTTGATTTTAATAATGATGATATAGTCAATCCTCCGAGAGTTGTTAGTTAAAAAAATTGGAATGACTGCTTTGCGTAAGCAGTCAATCTAATTCGCCAAAGTAAAAACCTGCAAACCTTATGTTAGGTAGCAGGATAAAACTTTGAAGGGAAATTTTTCAGAATCTTTTTAATTCAATTTGATAGTGGAAGCATCAAGTTCCTTTTTGTTGAGGGAAAAGACGCTTCCACTATAGAGATTAATTTAAGACGAATATAAAAGCCATGTCAAAGATAAATTAAGCAATCGCAAATTATTAAACAGACTTTTTTTGCTTACGCTTACGTAGGAACATACTGCCACCGAAGGCTAACATTCCTAAAGCGATGCTAGGCTCGGGTACGCTTGCTTGTACATATTTTCCTTTACCGAGGCGGAATGTATGGTTATCAGTTTCAAAACCACCACCCTTTGTCTGAGAAATCTCAATTCTGTCGAAGTTATCATCCATACCTTGAGAGAAAAACTCGAAGAAACCATTTGTTTGCCCGCCGTGCTGATCTGCTGCTGTAGGAGCAAGTGCGGTCAAGATTTCATAAGTTAATGTGGTTGCAGTTTGAGCGTTACCCTGGTTATCAAAGTAATCAAATACAACAGCAGTACCTGCATTAAAGAATTCGAGGGTATTTCCTGTACTCAAGGCACCCAAGTTTATACCAAAGTAATTTAAAGTATCGCCTTCCTTAGCTGTTTCAATAACAGCTTTTTTACCTTTAAATACCTGTAAATAATCAGATGTGTTTACCTCACCATTCACCCCAGCAGGAGACCATTGAGCTTCACCACCAACTGCGGTCTTTTTATTGTTACCTTCAAAAGAATACTTGATTTTATCATTACCTGGTAACTTGCCATCATTAAAATCGAATGTTTCGTAACCTTTGTCATTAACATTCTCAGAAAAAGCACCTTCGTTTGTTACATTATTATCGCGAAAAGCACCGGAACCATAACTAAAATTAGCAGCTTGTGCGGAACCAGCGTATGCAACGGTAGCGATAGCAGATAGAGCAGCAATAGAAAATAACTTTTTAAACATTGATTTAATTCCTTTCTCTTTAATCTTCTTTTTAATGTTCTCTTTCGAGTTCATATTTAAATTGTGCGCTGTATGGAAGACAAAAGTTAGGTAATATTTACTGAATTATTAAATATTTTGAATTGAAAGATAAAAAGTGTTTACTTTTACTTCTACTGTAGAAAAACTCAGTATTGAACTACCGAAAACAAGCTTTCTTCATCCGCTATGTAAAAAGTAAACCAGATTTTGTGGCTACAATTGTGAAGTTATGACATTATTATTTGTATATGCCAAATTAACGGCAACAACTTTACGAGTAATATAAATTTAAACAATAAGTTTGAGCCTTAAATGAAGAAGAATTCTCAATCTATCCGTATTTGATATTAGTGTAAATACGTCTTAGATATAGCTATAGTAGCGATTTGAGCAAGTTCATCTAATTTATTTTTGGTTAAGTGATATTTGATACTGCGAATTTTAGCTTAGATAATTACTTATAAATAGATATAGGAATCCTAATTGATTTTTGTTAGCGTTCCCAGGTCGCGTGCGGCGGCTAGCGAAGCGTACCGTAGGTATTGCGCGTCTCCGTTAGCGTTCCCGGGTCGCGTGCGGCGGCTAGCGAAGCGTACCGTAGGTATTGCGCGTCTCCCGTTCACCCGCAAGGGTGCGGCTCAGGGAGATAGGAGATAATATACGTAGGGGAGGCCGCCAAAGGGGTGTGGATTCTCCTCCCCCAATACTGCCGTTGTGTTATCGCGGAGCGTAACGCACCATTATATAAGTGTTTCGGTGCGGCCTTACTAGCGTCGTAACGCAACGGCACGGCAATAAAGGGGGAAGAGAATCTACACCCCTTTTTGCCTCAATAAAGCGGGAAGAAAATCTACACCCGGACACTTGCTATAACGGAGGGAACCTCCCTCCGGGTTCGCTAGTTTGGGGGACGGAAACCGACACCCCCAACTAGTCTCACCGCAACGCAGTGTCCTCGCTTTTTGCCTCCCCTACAAATACCTAATTTTTATGTCCTATCGGACACGCTGCGCTAACAATATTCAAACCGGATTCCTATATATAAGGTTGTTGCGTTGAGTAACAATAAACTTCCACAGCGCTGACATTTTAATTATAAAGAGTGGTTCTTCAGTACATAGTATGCTAAAAATATAAATTAAAAACTTAAAACCCTTGCTGTGTCTAATTAAATTAGCTTTATTAAGCGATTGGAAGAATAAATAATATTTTTACTCCCTGTTCCCTATTCCCTGTTCCCTTTTTTTACTATTTTTCTAGCATACTAAGAACGGATGAGCCTAAAGAGTTTTTAAAGAAAATAGCAGCAACAATGACAATCAAACCTTATACTGATGCGCTTTCTCCATTCCCAATTGACACTCAAAGCTTTTACCTATAAGGTTTAAGCAATTTGGGAATAAATAATTAAAATAAGTATATGAATACAATAGACTATCTGCGTATCAGTTTAATAGACCGCTGTAACTTTCGCTGTCATTATTGCGTACCCGAAGGTGCAAAACTCGATTATCTTCTACAACAGGAATTATTAAGTTATCAAGAGCTATTAACTTTACTAAAAGAAGTATTTATTCCTCTAGGATTTACCAAATTTCGTCTTACCGGAGGAGAGCCATTATTACGTCCGGGGATAGTTGATTTTGTTGGAGAAGTTGCTTCTCTTTCTGGATGCGATGATTTAGCAATGACAACTAACGGTTTTTTGTTAGATAAATTAGCAAAACCGCTTTATGATGCTGGCTTGCGACGAATTAATATAAGTCTTGATTCGCTTAATCCAGAAATTTTTGACAAAATGATTGGGAATGGGGGAAAATCGCGCTGGCTGCAAACTTGGCAAGGAATTCAAACAGCTTATGAAGTGGGTTTTAATCCTTTAAAGTTAAATGTAGTAATTATTCCTGGCATAAATGATTCAGAAATTTTGAATTTAGCGGCTTTATCTATTAAGCGTAACTGGCACATTCGTTTCATTGAATTTATGCCAATTGGTAATAGTAAATTATTTGACGAATCTACCTGGATTCCTTCAGAAGAATTGCGTCGAATAATTTCCCAAAAATTTGGCTTAGCTGAATCTAGTATAAAAGGAAATGGCCCCGCAGATGTTTTTAAAATTCCTGGTGCTAAAGGTACTTTAGGATTTATTTCGCAGATGTCAGAATGTTTTTGCGATAAATGCAATCGAATTCGTTTATCTGCGGATGGTTGGCTGCGTCCATGTTTGTTAAATGAAACAGGGCAAATTAATTTAAAAGATGCTTTACGCAATCAAATTGATTATTCTGAGTTAAGAGAAAAAGTTAAAGATTTATTGTTTATCAAAGAAGAAATTAATTTCAAAGAAAGGGATAAAGGAACAATTGGTAGTTACAACCGTACTATGTCACAAATTGGGGGATAATTAAAATTGATAATTATGTAATGTCTTTCTTCGTAGGGTGCGTTATAAACGAAACGTTTTAACGCACCTTACGTCTTGCGGCAGTGTCAGAAACCCGGTTTCTTTCTAATTTCATAACGACATAGTAATGCTTTCACCAGAAGAAACCGGGTTTCTTTGGGTTTTTACTGTTAATGGTGCGTTACGCTCCGCGATAACACAACGGCAATATTGGGGGAGGATTATCCACACCCCAATTTGCCTCCCCTACATTTTTTGTGGTTGATTTATTGAACAAAATATAACATACTAGCAAATCCGAACTTCTAAACCTAAAAGTATATTAAAAATTAAATTCCCAAAATTCACAGATAATGCAATCCAAACTACATTATTCTTATAAACTAACAAAGCTAATTCTGACAACTTATATTTGCTGTTTACCCCTAATAAGTTGTAACAATGAGCAGCAAATCAGCCCAAATCAAACTTCACCAACCACAGAAGCTCAGACAGCTTCTACTCAAGCACCTTTATTATTATCACAAGCATCACCACAAGATGATAAATATTTTCTTGATAATCAAATTTGGGGTGAAGATGGAGATAAACAAAATTTACTTCAAGCAATTGACTATAGTTTAAACTATCTGCAAACTTCGGAAGCAGAAGTAACTTATCAAAAATATATTATTCCCGAAATTACTAGAGAAAGAGTTGAAAAAAGCTTGAAAAGATTTCGTGAATTAGTTGTTACTTCTCAAAATGCTGAGGAATTACAAGACGCTGTTAACAAAGAATTTGTATTTTATAAATCTATTGGTTCCGACAGTCAAGGTACTATTTTATTTACTGGTTATTACAAACCAATTTACCAAGCAAGTCGCAAACCAACAGCAGAATACCGCTATCCCGTTTATCGCTTACCCGATGATTTTAAGAGTTGGAGTAAACCCCATCCCACTCGTTTAGAATTAGAAGGTGCAGACGCTTTACAAGCAGAAAAAGGCAAACTTAAAGGTTTGGAATTATTCTGGTTAAAATCCCGCATGGATGCCTTTTTGGCACAAGTGCAGGGTTCAGCAGTATTAGAATTTGCAGATGGTACTACCACTTCAATTAATTATGCAGGAAATACCGACCATGAATATGTCAGTTTGGGGAAAGAATTAATTAAAGATGGGAAATTAGAACAAGAAGGAATCACTCTAGAAAAAGTTATTAATTACCTGGAGGAAAATCCCGAAAGCCAAAATGATTATTTACCTAGAAACCCCCGTTTTATATTTTTTAAAGACACCAAAAATGCTCCTGCAATCGGCAGTCTTAATGTTCCAGTTACTCCAGAAAGATCCATTGCTACAGATAAATCTTTGATGCCTCCCGGTGCATTAGCAATAATTCGCGCACCTTTCCCATTTATTAACCAAGGAAAAATTGAGCAACGTCTTGTAAGTCGCTATGTTTTAGATCAAGATACAGGAGGTGCTATTAAATCCCCTGGTAGAGTTGATTACTATATCGGAATCGGCAAAGAAGCAGGCGATCGCGCTGGTGCTATTGTTAATCAAGGTGAATTATACTACTTATTATTGAAGGATTGATATTTGACATTAATGTAGGCAGAGCCTACAAACTATAGTTCCCAGCCAGAGACTGGGAACTAGGGAAGCCAGAGACTGGGAACTAGGTAAGAGCCGGAGACTGGGAACTAGGTAAAAGGGTTTGTAGAGACGTAAAATTTTACGTCTCCCAAAGGTTACAAAAAAAACGAACCATGCCCAATGCCCAATCCCCAATCCCCAATTACCAACTACCAACTACCAATTACCCTTCCTCAGAAAATACTTTTACCGCATCATCAGCGATTGATATTTTGACAAATGTTCCTTCTGGTATTATTGTATCGGTCATTGTTCTAGCGTGAATTTCTTTACCGGAAGGAGTTTCTAAACAATAACGGTATTCTCTTCCTAAAAATCGCCTTTTGGTAATCTTTAGCGGAGAATCTGTATCTGGCTTCAAAATACAATCTTCTTGGCGAATCATTATTTCACCTTTATCTTGACTATGATTCTCCTCAATTTCAAAACAACCAATCTCTGTTTGCCAATTATTACCTTGACGATGGGCTGGTAAAAAGTTGGCTTGAGTTACAAATTCTGCGACAAAACGCGATGCGGGATGACTATAAATTTCTTCTGGGGTGCCTATTTGTTCTAAGTGTCCCCGACGCATCACTCCTACTACATCTGCAATTGCGAGGGCTTCTTCTTGATCGTGAGTAATAAATACTGCTGAAGTTCCAGCAAGTTTAAGGATATCTCGGATTTCTTCTCGCAACTGTAATCTAACTTGAATATCAAGATTTGACAATGGTTCGTCCAAAAGCATTAGTTTTGGTTTGGGTGCTAAAGCACGAGCTAATGCAACTCGCTGCTGCTGCCCCCCGGAAAGTTCGTAAGGATAGCGTTTTTCTAAAGTTTCTAAGCTTACTAATTTTAAAACTTCCGCAACTCTTTCTTTAATTTGATTTTTACTTAATTTTTTTAACCCAAAAGCAACGTTTTCGGCTACCGTTAAATGTGGAAAAAGTGCGTAATCTTGAAACACAATACCAATATCGCGTTTTTCTGGTGGTACCCAAGCAGTAGGAGAGCAAACTTTCTGTTCCCCAATTTGAACTTCTCCAGTTTGCGGAAATTCAAAACCACCAATTATTCTTAATAAAGTTGTCTTACCGCAACCCGAAGGACCTACTAAAGCTAGTATATCTCCTTCTTGTAATGTCAAAGAGATTTTGTTTAGGGCAGGAATATCACTTTCTGTAAATAGTTTAGTAATATTTTGTAAGCTAAGAATTTCTTTTTGCATTTTTAAAATTGGTAATGGGTAGTTGGTAGTTGGTAGTTGGTGGTTGGTAGTTGGTAATAGACTGATTTACGTTAATGTATAAGTTATTTTAATTTTTAATACAAAGCAATATTTTTACCAAGTTTAATCTAATAATAGAACTCAGAATTACCTATAATTTCATTCTAAGTTCTACAAGCAAGTTGGGAGTATCCCAAATGTGGAAATTTATTTTTGTAGTGCGTTAACGCACTACCAAATTGTATTTTTGCAAAATCGGGATGCTCCCAGCAAATTATTTATCATAATTATTTATCACGCTTTTTGATTGACTTTCTCCTGGGATAAAACAAAAAATGTTGATGTCATAGATACTATTAATATCATTATTGAAGCTGCTGCTGCATCCGCAAAATCAACGTTTTCTGTTGCTTTCCAAATTTCTACTGCGAGAGTATCAAAACCTATTGGAGAAAGCAGCATAGTAGCTGGTAATTCTTTCATCGCTGTCAGAAATACTAATACGGTACCGCTTAAAATACCCGGACTTACTAAAGGTAAAGTGACTTCTTTTAAAGTTTGCCAGGATGATTTTCCTAAGCTGCGAGATGCTTCTTCTATTTGAGGATTTACTTGTAGTAAAGAA
>JBCCLY010000019.1:0-16115 GCA_039026655.1 Cyanobacteria bacterium P01_C01_bin.38
AGCCGCTAAGTTATTTGTGCCTTCACTAGTGGCTGTATAAGCCGCTAAAGCCTGTCTGGCTGAAATTGTATTTTTTTGCTGCAAATACATTTGAGCAATGCGGAAATTAAGGAAAGGAGCATCAACTCCGGTTTGTAATATGTTTTGGTATGCAGCAATAAACTCTGGATTGCGAGTATTAATTTGTACTAACGCACTAGCAAATTTTTGTAATTCAACTGCATCTTGAGGTGGGTTTTGTAATGCCTGAGTTAATCCACGCTGCAAAGTATTTTGATTGATTAAACCCAGCTTGCTTTTTAAAGCTAATTGACGCAGCACTAAACTTTGATCGTTTGGTAATTTTACCGCAGCCTGTTCGTAAAGCTGTAGAGCGATTTCCTCTCCTTGTGGTAAACCAGAAAATACATCGGCAACTTGCAGCAGTAACGAAGCTGAAGGGTTGGGATTATCTGCAAGTACTTGTTGGTATAAGTTTGCGACTTCTGTTGCTATTGCTGAATCGTTTGTGCGCTTGCGTATTTCATTTAAGGCACCAGCCAATAGTAAAACTGCATCTTGTCTACCACGCAGAGGTTGTAATACATCCAATGCTTGGGCTTGTTGATTGTTCGCAAGATAAGCTTGGGATAATTCAGCGCGAGCAGTAAGCATCAAGGAATCAGAAGTATTACCACGTAATTGAGTTTCTAGTACTTCTATGGCTTGTGTCGGATTGCCAGTTTTTTGTAAAGTTCTACCGTAGGCAATGGCTGCATTAGAAGTAGACGTAAGACTTTTTCCGCTGGAAAGATAGCGGTTAAACAGTTCTAGTGCTTGGGTATAGTTTTGAGCATAAGTATAAGTTTCCGCAGCCCCAAGAATAATTTCTGGAGTCGGATTGTTAGCAAGCAAAATCTGGTAGTCTGCAACTGAATCGTTGATTCTGCCTTGATAGTAATAAAGTAAAGCTCTTAAACTCCGAGCTTGAAAATCATTCGGACTAAAATTTAATAAAGTACTTAGAGCCTTTATTCCTCCAACTTGCCATTGGGGACGATAGGTTCCCAGCAAACCAACAGTTTTCAGAGCTAATTGGTTATTAGGATCTATCGATAATACACGCTGGTAAGAATCCCAAGCAGCATCAATATTTCCAGCACGCTTATAGGCGATCGCCAAACCTAAATTTGCTTGTAACGATTGTGGATTGCGTTTGACTGCTCGACGAAATACTTTGATTGCATCGTCTACCCATCCTTTCTTCAAAAGTCTGTTTCCTTGTTTTACCAGGCTTAATGAAGATTTTTGTGCTTTAACGGGTTGATTATCACTAAATATTGGTACCGCTACCAAAGAAGTTGTCAGCAAGCAGTAGAAAGGAACAGTCAACCACTGTTTGATTTTTTTGTGTTTCGCGTTTTTGTTCTGCACCGGATAAAAATGATTGAATATTTTTAGTTCTTTACTCATCGAGCATTTCTCCTTTTTGGAGTAATATCAAATTCAGATTTCACCCTAATACCCAAAACGGATTCATCAAAACTGTCCCTTCCCTGGAAAGATAATCCTAAGCGAAGATTGGGAAGGAATTTAAAGTCATAGAAAAGTTCTACTACATCTGGCTGTTTTCCCGTGCGGAGACTGTCGTTAGAAAGAGCGCGTCCGTAAGCTAAACCCAATCTGTCATCTGGTGTAAGCAAATCCAAGAAACTTAATCCCAATGAATAAGTGTCGGCACCTGCTCCTAAATCTCGGTTCTCGTAGCGTCCGTAACGCCCAAACAAACCTAATTTCATCTCCGGAATAAATACTTCAGCGTTAATTCCATATGATTCTTCTCTATCATCTTCTAAAGGTCCAAATTGATTATTTCCTCTGGCAATTCCAAAACTTTCGCCGAAGGAATCACGATTACCAGCATCTCTAGCCGTGGAATAAGTGCCGCGAATAATCGCATTACCTTGGCGGATACCAATCTCACCAGCAAATCCATCCAAACTAAAATCACTAAGTGCTTGAGAAGAAGAGAATACAGCAGCTTTGGCAGCCACTTTATCAGTGACACTCCAATTAACTAATAAACCAGGGCTTGAAGCAATACCTGTAGAAGACAAAGCCGGATTTGTTTGAAAAACTGGATTAAAAAAGTGGCTGGCTCCATCTTTGGCGAAGCTATTTCGGTCAAAATAAGAAGTTAAATCCATTTGTCCGATAACAAAGCGTAAGTTCGGTAATCCATTCAAAGAAGTTGCGAAATATAATTCATTGATATTCAAACCTTCATTACGTGAATCATCAAACCCACTACCTTCACTAGTTAAATCTAAAGTTGCACCGAATACAGCTTGAGGAGTCAAGGGATAAATTCCCGTTACTCTTGCCCTTGCTGAAGTATCATCACCTTGAGTTACATAAACTCCTTGGAGAGTTAAAGATGGCTCTCTTACAGGAGACTTACGGATAACAGCGGTAGGCTGTTGAACAATTGGCTTTGGCTCTATTTGTTGAGCCACTGGAGTGCTTTGACTAATGGGTGATGGTAATTCTGGTAGTTGCTTGCTAACAGCTTGATTGAATGGCTGAGATTTTTTGTTAGCTGTAGATGGGAATCCGGGTGAACTTAGTAATGGGTTATTGCTTAATGCGGGGTTTACCTTACCTGAAATTCGGTTTTGGGATGGATAAAGTAATTGATTGAAAGTTGGTTGAGATTTAACACTATTAGTTAGCTGTGATTGCTTCTTAGTTCCTGGAAGTGGAGGTAAAGGAGCAATGTAAGTTTGTGAATTAACTGCATTGGCAACTTCAGGAGCGGTAAATTCCTGCACTTTGCCATTATCAGATGATTCTGCTTGGGGTAAAGGATTAAGTAATCGATCGAAAGTTAGTTCTGAAGCTTTTGTTTGACTAACTTGTTTTGCTTGTTGAGAATAGCTTAGAGTATTATCACTGTTGGAATTAGCAACTAAGTCTGATTGAAGTCGAGATATATCCTGTGCTGTTGGTTCGCTTGTTTTAGCTGGAGGTGATTTTTTCTGGGGAGTTCCTCCAAGGGTTTTTATCTGTTCAATAAAATTATTCTCTAAATCTTGAATACTGTCTTTCTGCAAAGACTCAACCTGCGCGGCAACCGAACTGCTAAATGTCACCATCCATAAAATTAAAAACGAGACTGAATAAAGCAGCGTATAAACCTTAGAGCTAGGTTTACGATTTATATATTTGTAAGAATTCAATATGTTTCGAGTCATTAGTTTTACATACTAAATAAGTATTAATCACTACTAAAAAATAGTGAAAAGTAATAAATACTGTTGAAGTTTGAACATACTTTACAGGCATTATTTTGATAAATCAAGTAATTTATTTTTCATTATTTGTAAAAACTTACTTGATTTTTCTGCTTATTTTTTTCATAAATAAAGTGACCAATAATTTAAAACCAGAAAAGGCTGTTAATTGAATGTTTAATCCAAAATTCCGATTACCGTTTCAAGCAATTAGTAAATCATCTGCCTCTGTAAAGATTGCTGTCATCTCAGCAATTGTTTTTAGTTATGGATGTACTTCCCAAAATACAGAAGAAGTACAAATAAAAAATATGAGCATACAACCAATCGAAACTAGCTCAAAATACAAAATATCTGGTACAACAAACTTACCAGACAACAGTATAATCAAGGTTATAGCAATTCGAGAGTTCGTGAATACAAACCGAGAAGAAGCACCATTTATTAATAACAGTGCCAACATTAGCCGTTCAATTTTAGACCGTAAAAACGTAGAAACAACAGCAGGGGAATGGCAAGCAGAGCTAAATATCTCTCATAAAGGTGCTGATAGTATTTCAAGAGAAAGCTGGCAAAATGATAGTTACAAACCGCAGTTTAAGCCAGGGGATAAAGTTTCTTTTATAGCCATATTTAATCCTGATTCTCAATGGCAGAGGTCGGATGGTAAAGCTTTAGAAAAACCACGGAGAACAATTCAAGAACCGCAAGGAAAATTAGTTCGTGTAACTAACAACGGCGAAAAATTTGTTCAAGCAACGAAAACTTTATCTATACCTGTCACCGAGGTTGAAAATCTTTCATTACTTTCAAAGTCTAAGCAGTTGAATGAAGATTGGGGAAATAGATATCTTTTGAATAAACAACCATCAACCTTCGTAGGTTCCCTACCGGCAGCAAATGAAATTAAACCAGACACAAATACTGCTTTAAAAGCCTCTCAACAACTTCGATAGAGATATCAAATAGGATAAGCATGCAAGCAAGTTGCTTTGATTAGCAACTTGCTTGTATTTTGCAATAGTTAAAGACTAACCTTATTAATTATGATGAGTTCGTAGTAGGCGCTTTAGCGCTCCAGAGCGATAAATCGCCAACTACAAACCCTTTTAAACTAATGAGACAAAGCATTAGTAACACAATGGTATTTGTAGGTTGGGTTGAACGAAGTAAAACCCAACACCCGCGTTTATCGTTGCCATCGAGCGATTACCTAACCGGAGCAATCAATCTTTCTACCCTCACCAGATTTTTTCTGGTTTAATCGGCTCAATCATAGTAAACCTGAATATCTTCTGGCGCTTCTGTAGATAAATCTTGAATTGGTAAAGATTTTCTCTTTGTTTGGAGTCGCTCAATTCGACTCATCATCTCTTTCATTTGCTGCTGCAACTCTTCAATTTCAGAACGCTCATCGATATTAGCTTGATTTACAAGACTATCTTCAGGATTCGAGTCAGATCTGCTGTCGTTTAAATGCAAATAAATATCATTTGGAAGAGAATCAGACAAATCTTCTGCTTCATCTGAGGCACTTGCAGTATGGTAAGCTGCATCAAATGACTTATTTACATTTAACTTAGATACAGATTCCGCATTATTGGCCAAAATTGCTTGAGTTGCTACCTCGTTAGAATCTTGTCCGTTTAAAAAATTGCTAAGTCCGGAAATTTGCAAACCAGAATCAGAAAACTTAAGTTGTTCAATTAATTCTTCCTTGTCTTGCAAAAGAACCTTAAGTTTAGATAGTTCGTTTTTACATTCCAAAGATTTCCGAGTGGATTGCTCCCATCCCATTAAAGCTGCAATAGATATTCCCGTACCACAACTTAATACAGTTGCAAGCAGAACGTAAGGTGCTGCTACATCTCGCAATCTGCCATAGAAAAAAGATTCTTCTTCAATTTTGATTCTTACTTGCTTATCTCCAAAGATAGCAAGCGGTACAGTCATTGCAGCAAATACAGCTATGCAAGCGATTGCAGATGATAGAACAAGCTTTCTTCGTGCAGATAGATTCATGCTTAGAACCTGATATATGTATAAGTTTATTTTTACGACTTAACCTTAATAAGGAGGTTGCACGCACGCAACATACCTTATATTCGGTGAAGTATTTTCAAAGTAGAAAAAAGATTTCTAACCTGAGCCACTGAAATTTATAAAGCTTAGTCTTGCCTAAAACTCAATTTGATACGGAACACAATACTAAGATAGGGTTTCTAATAACGATCGACTTCGATACTTTTTTTATAAAGTGTCAGTTTTTTACAGACTTACTCGAACTTTTACACAATACCGTTGGTTCACAAATTCATAACGCCTTAGACATCAATCAATTTATCACTATCTTTTTTCTATAATATGTAATTAATATTAAGAACTGCCTATTTTTATAAAGTTGAGATAAACTCTGTAGAAAGTAAAGTAAATGTTACATTTAATTCTTTAAATAGGCGGGTAATTGTATGATAAATATCATTTTATTTATCATAAGATATGTTGATTATACTTATTTGATATATGAAAAATAAGATTAATGTAATGTGCGAACATATCTGTTACCGAAAAAAACATCTCTAGTAAAGTGAATATATATATTTAGGACTTACGCAATTGTCACAAAACCTTGGTGGTGCGTGACACTATATAGCTTATTACTACGTTCAAAATCAAAGTAAGTGTCACAGCACCCTACAAGAAAATATGCCAGTTGCGTAAGTCCTAATATTAATATTTAAATTTATATGCTATGAGTCTATTTCTGCACTTAACTATCCATAATTAAGTTGTAGCGAGTGGAATGTTACTAAAAAATGTAGGTAAATATTATTTATTCATAATTTAATTCAGTAATAGTTTCTTCAATCTATTGATTGCATATATGGCTATCATAAAATTTTATTATATGTTTTGCGAAGTATTTTATCTAAAACTAATTTTGAATTTTTAAACAAATAAATCGGCTAAGAAGTAAAAATTTAGACTTAAGAAACCGAGTTTCCATAAAGCCATATTTATTCAATATTTGCCGGCAGTGAATAGTTTCTAAATGAAGCTAATACCATTCCGCTCTAAGATTACCGAAAAATTGTAGGTTGGGTTGAACGGATTACCCAACCTACTACTCAAACAAACCAACATTGTCGGGTGGAGGCAAGCAGGGGGAGCAGGGGAGGCAGGGGGAGCAGGGGGAGAAAAAAAATTTACCCTTGTACGATACACCCCGCAAAGTTTCCTTGGCACAGTACTACGTTATAGGAAATCTTCTACCAAAAAGGGAGTAAAACGGCTTACGAGAGTCGTTACACTTGGGATGAAGTTCTATTTATAGCGCTAACGTGCAGCTAATACAGAGCGATGATTTAGAGGACAGGAATAGGGATTGGGGATTGGAAGTACGAAGTTGTAAATTAGAAATTTATTACCCACTACCTATTACCCATTACCCATTCCCAATTAGTCTAGTATGTAGTTAACAAGCTTTGAAAATAAACTTTGTGCTTAACTGAGGTCAAAAGGATAATGGAATTAACAAACCAAAATGTAGAAACGGTTCTTGATGAATTGCGCCCATATTTAATGTCTGATGGCGGCAATGTGGAACTTGTGGAACTTGATGGCCCTGTGGTTAAATTACGTTTACAAGGTGCCTGCGGATCTTGCCCTAGCTCTGCTATGACTCTAAGAATGGGTATCGAACGCCGTCTTAGAGAAATGATTCCTGAAATTGCAGAAGTGGAACAAGTGATGTAAAAGTTAGAGTTGGGAATTAGGATGCGGGTGAAATCACTACTAACTCCTAACTCCTAACTCTTAACTCTTAACTTTTACCTCCTCACTCATTTATGTCTCATCCCCTGCACGTTGCTTTTATCTGGCATCAACACCAACCTTTATATAAGTCTCCTGAAGGAGGTTCGTCTTCGTATCTGGGTACTGGAAGATACCGTTTACCTTGGGTGCGGCTACACGGTACCAAAGATTATTTAGATTTGATATTAATGTTGGAACGGTATCCGAAACTGCATCAAACTGTTAATTTGGTTCCATCTTTGATATTGCAGCTTGAAGATTATATTGCTGGTACTGCCTTCGATCCTTATTTGGAAGTTAGTTTAACTCCTACAGAACAACTAACGAGCGGACAGTTAGAATTTATTTTAGAGCATTTTTTTGACGCTAATTACGATACTTTAATTCAACCCCATTCTCGCTACAGAGAACTTTACCAAGTTCGTCAGGAAAAGGGAGAAGCTTGGTGTTTGGCAAATTGGGATTTACAAGATTACAGCGATTTATTAGCTTGGCACAATTTAGCGTGGATTGACCCTTTATTTTGGGATGATAGGGAAATTGCGGCTTGGTTAAAGCGGGGAAGAGATTTTAGTTTGGGCGATCGCCAGCGGATTTACTCGAAGCAGCGAGAAATTTTAGCTCGTATTATACCGCAACATCGGCAAATGCAGGAAACTGGGCAATTAGAAGTAATGACTACGCCCTATACGCACCCAATTTTACCTTTACTTGCGGATACTGATGCTGGTAGAGTTGCCGTACCCAATATGACTTTGCCACGGTATCGTTTTTCTTGGGCTGAAGATATTCCCCGTCATTTAAAGAAGGGGTGGGAGTTTTATCAAGATAGATTTAAACGAAAACCTCGCGGATTGTGGCCTTCGGAGCAGTCAGTAAGTCCGGCAGTTTTACCGTATATTGTCGAACAGGGTTTTCAGTGGATATGCTCTGATGAAGCTGTGTTGGGATGGAGTTTACAGCAGTTTTTTCACCGCGATGAAGCAGGAAATATTCAGCAGCCAGAATTACTTTACCGCCCCTATCGTTTACAAACTTCTGCTGGGGATTTATCAATTGTTTTTCGAGATCATGCATTATCCGATTTGATTGGTTTTACCTACAGCGGAATGTCTCCTCAAGATGCATCGCAAGACTTGATCGGAAGATTGCAAAAAATTGCTCAAATGCAGCAAAATTCTGCAAGCGAGCAGCCTTGGTTAGTTACTATCGCTTTGGATGGTGAAAACTGTTGGGAATTTTACGAACAAGATGGTAAACCTTTCTTAGAAGCTTTGTACGAGGGCTTTAGTAATGAACCGCAGTTAAAATTAGTTACAGTTTCCGAATTTTTACAAGAGTTTCCCGCTAAAGCCACAATGAAGGCAGAGCAACTGCATAGCGGTTCCTGGGTAGACGGTAGTTTTACGACTTGGATCGGCGACCCGGTAAAAAATAGAGCTTGGGACTACTTAACTCAAGCAAGACAAACATTAGCGAATCATCCAGAAGCAACAGAAGAAAACAATTCCGCAGCCTGGGAAGCTTTATATGCCGCTGAAGGTTCCGACTGGTTTTGGTGGTTTGGTGAAGGGCATTCATCAAATCAAGATGCTATTTTTGACCAACTATTCCGACTGCATTTGCAGGGAATTTACCGAGCATTAAACGAACCCATACCAACTTATTTAAATCAACCTTTAGAAATTCACTCTTCAAGAACAAATCATCGTGCTACCGGGTTTATTCACCCAGAAATCAACGGTAGCGGCGACGAAAAAGGCTGGGAAAATGCCGGACGTTTAGAAATTGGTGGTGCCCGAGGAACCATGCACAGCAGCAACCCCATTCAAAGATTGTGGTATGGTTTAGACCAATCCAATTTCTACTTACGCATGGATTTTAAAACCGGAATAAAACCTCAGCAAGATTTACCGCCCCAATTAAATCTACTGTGGTTTTATCCAAACAGAATCATGCACAACAGTTCTTTACCCATAAAAGATACGCCAGATATTGCACCATTAAATTACTTATTTCACCATCATTTACAAATAAATTTCTTAACCCGCTCAATTAAATTTCAGCAAGCAGGTGAATATTCCCAATGGCATACCCGCGAAACCCACGCTCAAGCAGCTTTAAATAATTGTCTAGAAATAGCAGTACCGTGGAACGATTTACAGCAACCCCCAGAATCTCCCATCAGACTTGTTTTACTGCTTTCCGATGAAGGGCATTTTCGCAACTACTTACCAGAAGACGGTTTGATAGCGATCGAGCAATAAGGAGTTGGGAATTGGGGATAGGGCATGGGGCATTGGTAATTGGTAGTTGGTAGTTGGTAGTTGGGAATTGGTAGTTGGTAATTGGTAGTTGGTAATTGTTAGTTGGTAGTTGGATTTTTCTGCCCCCCTCTACCCCCTCTACCCCCTCTACCCCCTCTACCCTCTCTACCCCCTCTCCCCTCTCCCCTTGTCTCCTCATCTCCTGCCCAATTCCCATCCGGAGTGTTGAAGGGAAAGTTCGAGAAAAATTAGAGAATAATCAGGTTTGTGCAAAGATACGGTAATTATACTGGCGACAAATACTGATAGTAGTTACATTGAAAAAATCGCAGAGTCTTACTGTTGCAATGTAAATAATATCGTTCATATAATGAATCGTTTTTCTCGCAAAGTATCAAATTTTCATTCTGACCTTTTGATGAATACTAAATTAGGACAATTATGTGGTTCTAAAACTTTATTTCGCGAACGTTATGCAATATTACGCATTTTAGGTAGAGGAGGTTTTGGGGTTACTTTTTTAGCTCGAAATGTGACTTTACCCGGACATCCTTTGTGCGTTATTAAGCAGCTTTGTCCTAAAGTTAGTAGCCCTAGAAGTTGGCAAAGGGCTAAAAAGCGTTTTGAAAAGGAAGCTAAAGCTTTAGGGCAGTTAGGAAATCATTCTCAAATTCCTATGCTTTTAGATTATTTTGAAGTGGGAGAAGAATTTTTTCTGGTTCAAGAATATGTCCGTGGCTGTACTTTAACTCGTGAAGTTAGACGCAACGGTGCTTTAAGTGAAGATGCTGTGAAAAAGTTTTTACGCGAAATACTTCCGGTATTACAGTATGTTCACAAAAATCGCGTAATTCATCGCGATATCAAACCGCATAATTTACTTCGATGCGATGATGATGGACGTTTGGTGTTAATTGATTTTGGTGCAGTTAGAGAAGAGTTAGCAAAAGCTGGCGAGGTAGTGGATAAAACTGCTACTACTAATTTTGTTGGCACTATGGGATTTGCTCCTCCCGAACAGTTTTCTCTACGCCCGGTTTACAGTAGCGATATTTATGCATTAGGGGTAACTTGTCTCTACTTACTTAGCGGTAAAGCGCCTTTAGAATTCGATTACGACACTAATACGGGTGAAATCTGTTGGCAAAAACAGTTAACGGTAAGCGAACACTTTGGCTCTGTCTTGAACAAAATGCTCAAAGTTAATGTAAAGGAGCGTTTTACATCTGTTCACGAAGTGATGTTTGCTCTGGGTGTAGAATCTCATTTACCTCATTTAACTAACTGCTTGGCTACTCAACCTTTAGGAGGTAACAAAAAAACGGTAACAAATAGTTTTGAAGAAAATTATCATAGTTATGTTCCTCCCTTCGCACGAACTGCAATCGCGATTCGCGAATGGAAAGCCAAATTAGAAGCAAGAAAAACACGAAGTAATTATAAACATCATAAACGTTATTCATCAATGGCATAGTAATACAATGTAAAAAAGTATTCATCACTAAGTTTAAGTAGATTATTTTTTTGTATTCTAAAATCGATTATCAGTATCAGGATAGGCAGTTTTTATTAAAACATTTACTTTGGTAAGCATAGTTACATTATTAGAAAATTGATTTAATTAATTGAATTTAAATATTTTTCTACAAAGATTTTTGTATAATAATGAAATAATTTTCTATTAGAAAGGAAAATTAGGGGCTTTTGTTAGCAAAAACTATCACGCAGTTGCCCGAATTAAATGATGATCTGCTGCCTAAATCCCGATTGCCTCAATCCCCTTAACGATAAATCCTCGAAATTTTGCGCTAGCTGCGGGGCACCTTTACTACCATTATTACGAAATCGGTTTCGAGTTATCCGGGTGCTTTCACAAGAAGGTGGGTTTGGTAAAACTTATTTAGCCCAAGATACAGATAAACTAAATGAACCTTGTGTTATCAAGCAATTAGCACCTAGAATTGAAGGAAACTGGGCGTTACAGAAAGCAGTAGAGTTGTTTGAGAAAGAAGCACAACGACTACAGCATTTAGGAGAAAATCCCCAAATTCCTAAGCTTTTAGCTTATTTTGAACAAGATAGTTGTTTGTATCTGGTACAGCAATTTATCGACGGACAAAATTTGCTTGAAGAATTAGAAACACGACGGAATGGTGATATTTGGCTGCGCTGTTATAGCGAAAAAGAAATCAGAGAATTCCTGTTAAATTTATTACCTGTTCTTCATTTTGTCCACGAACATGGAGTTGTTCATCGGGATATCAAACCTCAAAATATTATCCGCCGCAATACTCCTCCAGAATTGATGGGCGATTTAGTATTAATAGATTTTGGCTCTTCCAAAGAGTTAAAGCCAACACTCAACTTGAAAGTAGGAACTTCTATCGGCTCGCATGGTTACTCAGCGATAGAACAAATTAGAGATGGGTTAGCTTATCCTGCTAGCGATTTATTCAGCGTTGGGGCTACTTGTTTCCATTTAATGACGGGTATGTCTCCTTTTCAATTATGGGCGGAACATGGTTATGGTTGGATAAATAATTGGGAAAAGTATTTAAACTATCCAATTAGCGATGAACTTGCTCATGTCATAGATCGATTATTAAAAAAAGATATAGAGCAGCGTTACAAATCTGCCGTAGAAGTAATTGCAGATTTGAAAGAGCCGCAAAAATACCCAGTAGCTTTACCTTCTTTGGCGGAAATTCCCGAACAATTAGTACCACCAACCGAAATATTTCCTAGAAATAGAAATACAAACTTAAAAAAATGGTTGTTAGCAGGTGCAGCAGTTTTACTATTTGTTACTGGAGAAATTTGGTATTGGAGCGTTCGCCAAAGCCAAATCCGTAACGATACCAATACTCAACCAAGCATTCAGCCAGCAGTTAAACGTGAGATTCTAGAGCAACGCGAGTCTAATAAAAGGCAGTTTGCTTTAATCAAAACCTTTAACCTTATTTACGATTCAGTTTCATCCCTGGAAATTAGCCCCGATAGCAAGACAATTTTGACAAACAGCATTTTCGGTGCAAAACTTTGGAGCTTAGTAACTAAACAGGAAATTTCTGTTTTTGATGCTCATAATGCTCCCGTTAATGTGGTAACAATAGATCCAGCCGGTACAAAATTTGTGACTGGTAGCGAAGATAAAACTATCAAAATATGGAATCTGGCAACAGGGCAAGAAATTCGCACGCTACAAAAACATACCTTGGGGATTCATGCTTTAGCTATAAGCCCTGATGGTAAGCTTCTTGCTTCTGGAGGCGATGACAACAGTGTTAAATTGTGGAACCTTGATACTGGTGAAGAATTAGTCAGTTTTAACAATCACAATCAAAAAATTAGTTCTCTTGCCTTCGATTCCGAAGGTAAAATGCTTGCTAGTGCTAGTTTTGACGGCACCGTAAAAATTTGGGATGCAAAGGCTCAAAAACTTTTGCGTACTTTACCAAAAAGTTATAGTAAAGTTTATTTCACTAACTTCATCAAAAAACCTGGAAGCACAAGTAATAATTCGGTAATTGCTAGCTACAATAACGATATACGTATGTGGAATCCAATTACTGGAGACAAAATACGTACCTTCAGAGGACATTCCCAACCCATAACATCTACTGCTGTAAGTTCCCACAGAAATCTTCTTGCTTCAGGCAGTAGCGATAAAACTATCAAGTTATGGAATTTTAATACTGGGGAACTTTTAACTACTTTAAAAGGACATTCTGGTAAAGTCGAGTCTCTTGCGTTTAATAGGGATGGAAATATCCTTGTTAGCACCGCTGAAGACAGAACTATTAAAGTTTGGCAAATATCTAATTTTTAATTGTCTAGAGAATAATAATTCCGAATAAAGTCAATATAAAATACTTGTAAAGAATATGCATAACTCTTGGAAATTCATCCGAGATACTATTGAATTGATAGATGAATATATTTCTATCAAAGAATAAAGTTAAGTATATTTTTTTTTGATTCGTGAAGCTGAGTAAAAAACTAAGCTTCATGGAAAATTTATTTTCTAAACGAATATGACTAATTACATATTGAAAATTTTAACCACTTCCTCAGTGATGGTTTTAGCATTTACAAAAGCTTGGGGTTGGGAAGTTTCTCCTGCTACGAGCATTATATCTTCTCGCTTAAACCAGTCAGCATCAATGCCTTGGAAAACTGCTTCCTTGGGATTTACATTAACTGGACATTCCGATTCAGTTTGGGCGATCGCCATTAGTCCGCATCGGGTTGAAGGAAATGAAAGAAGGATTATTGCTTCGGTTAGTGGAGATAAAACGATTAAACTATGGGATTTAGAGACAAGACAGCCAATTCGTACCTTACAAGGGCATTCTGACTCGGTTAATACGGTTGTTTTTAGTCCAGATGGAAAAACATTAGCTTCCGCTGGTGCTGATAAAGTAATTCGGCTGTGGGATATTGCAACCGGCAGGCAAATCCGGGTTATGACAGGGCATTCAGCCTCTGTCGGTTCGATTGCTTTTAGTCCAGATGGAAACTTTATTGTTAGCAGTAGTTGGGACCAAAAAGTAATTGTATGGAATGCAGGTACGGGAACTAGAATTCGTACTATAAGCGGAGATTGTGACGTAGTAAATGTTGTAGCAGTCAGCCCCAATGGTAAGACTTTGGCAACAGGAAATCATTTTGAAGGGGCGATTGACTTGTGGGATTTAGCCACAGGAATGAAAATTAATACTTTGACAGGTCATTTAGACGCGGTTAGTTCTTTAGCATTTAGTCCAGATGGCAAAACTTTAGCAAGCGCTAGTTGGGATAAAACGATTAAGTTGTGGAATCCGCATACTGGTTCTAAATTGCGCGTTTTAAGCGGACATACCCATAAAATTTGGTCGGTTGCGTTTAGCCCAGATGGTAAAACTTTAGCAAGTGGTAGTTGGGATAAGACTATCAAGTTATGGAATCGGGAAACGGGAAAACGAATTAGTACTCTCAGAGGACACTCTCAAAGAGTTTGGTCAGTTGCGTTTAGTCCAGATGGTAAAACTCTTGCTAGCAGTAGTTTTGATAAAACTATAAAAATTTGGCAAACATTACAGTAGGTAGTAGGTAGTTGGTAGTTGGTAGTTGGTAGTTGGTAGTTGGTAATAGATTAATTATGAATCCTTGATTATTCATATTTTGTAGTAAACATGAAAAATTTGTAGAGACGGGGCGCAGTGCTACGTCTCCAACAATGTGAAAACATCATTTCATCTGTATGATTGAGCAATACATATTTATTAGTTACTCATCACCAATTACCAATTACCAATTATCAATTACCAATTACCAATTACCAATTACCAATTACTCATTCTCTGTGACGTTCGATAGCGCGTCTGGTAGGTTTAGTACTAGTCAAAGATTTCCATGCGGCTTTTACACCAACAAAAACACTACGCGTACCTACCTGCACGCTTTGAGCTTGTTTCTTGGCACTACTCAAACTTTGATCTACTTGTTTGACTACTCCAGAAGCACTTTGGACACCCTCGCTAACATCATCAGTTAAATCGGTAATTTCTAAGCCGGTTAAACGCACGGCTTCTAAAGTCGGTGGTAGCTCTCGCGAAAGTGTATCAAACAACTTTTCTGCACTGCGAGCAGCAGAAGCTACTTCCTGCAAAGCTGGAATAGCGGCTACCAACAAAGCAGTTAAACTAACAGCGACTAATAATATAGATAATCCTAGCCAAAATAAAGGTTCACTCACGCTAATATAGTCAATAGCTAACAGCATTGTGGGGAAAGGTAGGTGGGAAAATTTCCTTTCATTATCTTCAACTTACATCTCGCACCAATAACATACACCCGGTTTCTTGCTAATTTTTGTTACGAAAATATAATTTTATCTAAAGAAACCAGGTTTATCGACGCTGGTTGATAATAATGCATTCGGGTGAATTCAATAAACTTTCCCAAAAGGGATTTGCTTAGAAATAATTTACCCCACCGATTAAATAAGTTGGGAGCATCCCAATTTTGCAAATTGATCGAAATTTTGCTTGTCATTGCGAAGGTCGCTAAGTGCGTAATGAAGCATTCACCTGAAAGGTGCGGCTCATCGCAACGGTTACATTTTGCGATTGCTATCTCCCTCCGGGAGACGCTTCGCTAACGCTTCATTATCTCCCTTCGGGAGACGCTTCGCTAACATTACGCTCGCAATGACAAAAAATATTTTTACACATTTGGGATGCTCCCTTAAATAAGTTAGGGATTTTAAATTTACAATTAACAATACGGTTTCCTAATCGAAACTTTCTTAGTTAAACCATAATCTAAAATCTTAGTTTTCACGCTTTTTCAATTCACTAATTATTTAGATGCTGGGGTAAAGAATTAGAGTCATCTTGATTTTGACGCTTTAATACTTGACTTTCTCTCATAGAAGCATCTACTCCAGCATATAGAGCTTCTCGCAGTCGATCTAAAGTTTCATCCCAAGAGCGTAACGCATTTTCAGAAATACGATCTGCTTGAATTTGAGCGCTTGTTGATAAATCCTCAGCTAAATCTGGTAAAGCATCAGCAGACTTTTTCAACAATCTACGTGTTTCGCGCCCCGTGCGCGGAGCCATAAGTAATCCGGTGAAGGCACCAATAGTAGCTCCTAACATCAAACCACTAATAAAATTTCCGCTACGATTATTAGACATTTTATATATCTCTCTCCTTAAACCCATTTTAGGTGGCTTTGAACGGCTTGCAAGATTCTCAAAGATTTTTAGATAAG
>JBCCLY010000020.1:0-15321 GCA_039026655.1 Cyanobacteria bacterium P01_C01_bin.38
AGCGGTAAGCATTTACTAGAATTAATCAACGATATTTTAGATATTTCCAAGATAGAAGCAGGTATGGCAGAAGTTAACGTTACCAGCTTCGATCTTTATAGCTTGCTTGACGGTATTGAAGCAATGTTACACGTCAAAGCCAGAGCCAAACAATTAGAATTAAAGTTTGAATTAAATCCAGAACTTCCCCAGTACGTGCAAACCGACGAAAATAAGCTGCGCCAAGTACTGATCAATCTGCTAGAAAACGCCATTAAATTTACCAAATCCGGTAGCGTAAAATTGCGAGTTGGATTCTTGTCAGAAAATAGCTCCTCATCCTCCATTCCCCCTTCTTCTCCATCTTCACTGCGTTTACAATTTGAAGTAGAAGACACTGGAAATGGTATTGCATCAGAAGAATTAGAGCATATTTTTGATGCTTTTGTACAAAGCAACCCAACTTACCAAACTGAAGATGGAACTGGTTTGGGGTTAGCAATTTGCAAGCGCTTTGTACAGTTAATGGGTGGAAATATTGACATTAAAAGTGAATTAGGCAAAGGTACAGTAGTTCAATTTAATATCTTAATAAGTTTAGCAGAACAACCAGCAGAATTAACTGAGTCTCTTGCTAAAAGGCGCATTCTCGGTTTAAAACCCAATCAACCGAACAATCATATTCTTGTAGTTGAAGATAACTGGGAAAACCGTCAATTATTGCTACAAATTCTTGTACCATTTGGTTTTGAAGTTATTGAAGCAACTAACGGTAGAGAAGCAATAGAATTGTGGGAGTCAGAACAGCCCAATCTGATCTTAATGGATATGCGAATGCCGATAGTTGACGGTTATGAAGCTACTAAAATTATCAAACAGAAAATATATGAAAATCCCACAAAATGTCAAAACAATACTGTAATTATCGCTTTAACTGCAACGGCATTTAATGAAGATAGAAAATTCATGTTGGAATTAGGTTGCAATGATTTTATTCGCAAACCATTTCAAGAAGATATTCTTTTAAACAAAATTGCCAGACACTTAGGAGTTGAATATATTTATGAATCTGAGATCGATGACAATAGTATTAGTTCTTCGGCACAAAGTAATTTAGAAAAATCATACAAATTAACTCCTGAAGCTTTAAAAGTCATGCCAAAATCATGGTGTGAATCTCTTCATGAGCAATCAAATAGCTGCAATCAAGATTCAGTTTTACAGCTATTATCTCAAATCCCCCAACATTACCAAAACCTCAAAATGCAGCTAGAAGACTTAGCTGATAATTATCAGTTCGATGAAATTGCAAAACTCAGCGAGCAGTGAACAGTGAACAGTAAACAGTGAACAGTGAACAGTGAACAGTGAACAGTTAACAATTACCAACTACCAACTACCAACTACCAACTACCAATTACCCATGCCCAATGCCCAATGCCCAATGCCCAATGCCCAATGCCCAATGCCCAATGCCCAATGCCCAATGCCCAATTAATAATTAATAATTAAAAATGAAATCTGCTTCTGACAAGAATCATCAAGGAACAATTAACGACGACAAAAACTTTTTTGTGGTGGGTATTGGCGCTTCTGCGGGAGGATTGCGGGCGCTTGAAGAATTTTTTGAAAATATGCCTTCGGATAGTGGCGCGTCTTTCGTTGTTATCCAGCATTTATCGCCGGATTTCAAGAGTTTGATGAAGGAACTACTCGAACGCCATACCAAAATGAAGGTGTATCGAGTAGAAGATGGCATGCCATTAGAACCTAACTGTATTTACTTGATTCCTCCCGGTATAAATTTAATTATCAAAGGACGAAGACTGTATTTTCAACAGCAGGATAGAAATCGTCCTAAACCAAATTTTCCTATAGATATATTTTTGCAGTCGCTAGCTGAAGATGTTGGCGATCGCTCAGTGGGGGTAATTCTTTCGGGTAGCGGTAGCGATGGCTCTGAAGGTTTGCGCTTGCTCAACGAAAATGGCGGTATTGCCATGTCACAAGATCCGGGAACTGCTGAGTTTGACGGAATGCCGATGAGTGCAATTACTACAAGGCTTATAGATAGAGTTGGTTCGCCGCAAGACTTAGCAGAAGCTCTTTATAATTATCTCAAATCGCCAGCGGATATCCCAAAAATTAACGGAGAACCCGTACTTCTACTTGATTCTTTCAAGCTACAGCAAATTACTAATATAGTTAACCGCCATAATAATATAAATTTTTCTCATTACAAACCTTCTACACTTTCAAGAAGGATTCATCGCCGTTGTTTGATTACTGAATGCAAGAGCATTGCTGATTACATTTTGCGCTTGCAGGAAGATACTGAAGAATTAGAAATTCTTTGTAATGATTTGCTTATCAGCGTGACAAAGTTTTTCCGAGATGAGAAACCTTGGCAATTTATAGAAAATAATATTATTCCTTTCTTGGTAGAACAAACAAAGTCGGGAGGAGAAATTAGATGTTGGATTAGTGCTTGTGCTACTGGGGAAGAAGCTTATTCTTTAGCAATACTGCTTGATGAAGCAATTACTGATTTAGATAAACAGATAAAGGTAAAAATATTCGCTACTGATATAGATAAAATTGCTTTAGAAAAAGCAGCAGCAGGAATTTATCCGGAGAATATAGCTAAAGATATAACAAATGAACGTTTGGAAAAGTATTTTATTCCTGGAAACCAATCCTACGAAGTAGTGCGAAGACTGCGGGAGATGTTGATTTTTGCTCCACAGGATCTTACCAAAGATGCAGGGTTTACGCGAATGCATTTTATTAGCTGTCGCAACGTGCTGATTTATATGCAACCCCAACTACAAAAACAGGTGTTACGAAGTCTCCACTTTTCTTTGATTACAAAAGGCTATTTATTTTTAGGAGAATCGGAAACAGTAGGAGACTTTGAAGGTGAATTTATCCAAGTTGAAAAAAAATCAAAAATATTTCAGAAACAGCGCGATGTACTGCTACCTTTAAGCTTCCAAGGATTTGAAAATTATTCCAAACGCTCGCTACAGCCATTCAAATCTAAGGATGTAGGTAAAACCCGCGATTTGCCATTAATCGAAGAAACTTTGAATTCTGTATTAACTGAAAACAATTCTACTTGCTTGATTTTAAATAAAGATAATCAAGTACTTCATGTATTTGGAAATACCGCAGACGTACTAGAAATTCGCTACGGACGCGTCACCCAAGATGCGATCAAATTAGTCGTACCGGCGTTGGAATTACCTTTAAATACTGCACTGCACCGAGCCAAGCGGGAAAAGCGTTCCGTTATGTACACCGGAATTAAGCTTGAAAAAGAAGACCAAAATATTTTAGTTAGTCTTAAGGTTAGCTATCACGAAGGAAGCAAGCTGCTGTTTGGGGATTTTTACAGAGTTGAGGTAAAGCAAGAGCAGCAACTTTTGGAACCAGAATCAAATCAAGCTCATTATTTTGAAGCAGACGCAGAAGCATCTCGCCGAATTGCAGAATTAGAATACGAACTTCAACAAACTCGTGAAAACCTGCAAGCGACAATTGAAGAACTTGAAACTACCAATGAAGAGCAGCAAGCCACCAACGAAGAGTTAATTGCTTCTAATGAAGAGTTGCAAAGTACAAATGAGGAGTTGCATTCGGTTAACGAAGAATTGCATACCGTAAACTTTCAATATCAATTTAAAATTCAAGAGCTAACCGAACTTAATAGTGATGTAGAAAACTTGCTTCGTACTACAGATATTGGTGTTTTGTTTTTAGATAGGGAGTTAAGAATTCGTAAATTTACTCCCGCAGCAACTGGCGCAATTAATTTAGTAGAAGCAGATATCAATCGTCCTTTGGAACACTTGTCCCATAATATGGACTGTAATGATTTTTCAAAGCTACTAGAAGAAGCAATCGCTAAACAGCAACCAATAGAAAGAGAAGTAAAAATAAATAAAACTGGCGTTAACTTATTGATGCGGATTTTTCCATATCGTCAAGATGATAATAGTTTTGATGGTTTGGTTATAACCTTTGTAGATATCAACGCAATCAAAAAAGTCCAAGAGAAACTCAGCGAAACTTATGATGCATTGCAGCAAAGCGAACAGCAACTTCGAGCAATTTTAGATAATACCGCATCAGTAATTTTTGTTAAAGATGTCGAAGGACGTTATTTATTAGTTAATAAGCGGTATTTAACTTTATTCAATTTTACGGAATCTCAAGTCATTGGTAAAACCGATTATGACTTATTTTCTCAAGAACTTGCCGATATATTACGCGCTAACGATCAAAAAGTTCTTGAAGCCAAAACTGCTTTAGAGTTTGATGAAAGCGTTCCAGTTAAAGATAACAATTATATCTATCTTTCTATTAAAGCTCCTTTATTAGATTCTAACGGAGAAGCTTATGGACTTTGCGGTATTTCCAGCGATATTACTACTTTACTCACAGCTAACAATAAATTAGAACAGCAAAGTCAAGAATTAACTCTTGCAAAACAAACCGCAGAAACTGCCAATCATGCTAAAAGCGAATTTCTTGCTAGAATGACTCATGAATTGCGAACCCCACTCAACGCAATTATTGGCTTCACGCAAATTTTGAACCGACAGCGCAATATAGAAGCTCAGCAAAAGCAATATTTAGATACGATACTGCGTAGCGGGCAGCATTTATTGAGTTTAATTAACGATATTTTAGATATTTCTAAAATAGAAGCGGGTATGGCAGAACTTAATATTACCAGCTTCGATCTTTATCGCTTGCTTGACGGTATCGAGTCAATGTTATTTCTAAAAGCGAGATCGAAACAATTACAGCTAGAATTTGAGTTAAATCCAGAAATCCCCCAATATATCCAAACTGACGAAAACAAACTGCGTCAGGTATTAATTAATGTATTAGGAAACGCCATCAAGTTTACCAATTCTGGTAAAGTCAAGTTACAAGTAGGAATTTTTGATGCAGATGAAGCACAATCCGAAAATTCTGCCCCATCCTGCTCTATGCTACGCCTACATTTTCAAATTTTAGATACTGGTAAAGGTATCGCACCGGAAGAATTAAATAATATCTTTGATGCATTTGTACAAAGCAACCCAACTTACCAAGTTGAAGATGGAACAGGTTTGGGTTTGGCGATTTGCAAGCGCTTTGTACAACTAATGGGCGGTGATATTAATATTGAAAGCACTTTGCAACAAGGAACTACAGTTAAATTTGATATTCTCGCTGGCTTGTCAAGCGATCGCCAAGTAAATCAAGCTTTACCAAAAGGGCGTGTAAGTGGTTTAGCCGCTAACCAACCGGAATTGAATATTCTCCTAGTTGAAGATAATTGGGATAATCGTCAACTGTTAATACAAATTCTTTCCCCTATTGGTTTTAAATTAATAGAAGCTAGCAACGGGCAACAAGCAATAGAATTATGGGAAGAATACCATCCAAATCTGATACTGATGGATATGCGAATGCCTGTAATGGATGGATATCAAGCCACCAAAATCATCAAACAAAAAGAAAAAAATACCGAACTTAGTACGCCAATTATTGCTTTAACTGCAACAGCATTTAACGAAGATAGAAAATTAATGTTAACGATCGGTTGCGATGATTTTATCCCCAAACCGTTCCAAGAAGAAGTTCTTTTACAAAAAATTGCCATACATACGGGAGCTAAATACACTTACGAGTTTGACCAAAATATTTCTTCTTTTGAGGAAAATATTAATTTGGAGCAAATCACCTCTGAAGCATTACAGGTAATGTCGCAGCAATGGTGCAGACAACTTCATAATGCTGCTTTAAGTTGCAATCACGATGCAGTTTTGCAATTAATACGAGAAGTTCCTCAAGAGCATAACAATCTTCAAAGTCAACTTAATAATTTAGCTAATAATTACCAATTTGATACTATTGCTAGTCTTAGCGAACAGATATGGCGGAATGATTGAGGATGGGGAGTAGGGAGTAGGGAGTAGGGAGTAGGTAATAGGGAATAGGGAATAGGGAATAGGGAATAGGGAATAGGGAGTAGGGAGTAGGGGCGTTGCTGATTTGAAATATGAATTGTTTTTAAGGATAACCTAAACCTGTGTAGAGACGTTACAGTGTAACGTCTTTAAATTTAAATTAATACCTATACAAATTAAATGCGTAGCAGCTTATCTACTTAGGGCTTGCTGAATAACTTTAAAACTTTTATATTGTAAGCTTTTCGGGCTAATAACCGTTACATAAAACTTACCCAAAACTACCTATAACTAGACAAATCTAGACATATATCATTTTGGCGTTTACTTCCTGCTTCCTTCCTGGGGTAGTCGGCTACTTCCCATCCACAGGCCAAAACTGTCTAACTGACAGCTTTACACAAATTCATTGCAGCGTTTAAATCGCGGTCGATTATAAAATTACATTTGTGACAATCAAATACTCTTTCACTTAAAGAAAGTGTTTCTTTTTTATGACCACAATTAGAACAAGTTTTAGATGATGGAAACCATCTATCAACTACAACTAATTTAGAACCATATAACATACATTTGTATTCAAGTTGTCTTCTAACTTCGTAAAATCCCATATCAGAAATCGCACCGGCTAGTTTATGATTTTTCATCATTCCAGATACATTTAAATCTTCTATCACTATCGTTCCGTGGTTCTTGGCTAATAATGATGTTAATTTATGAATTGTATCTTTTCTAATATTCGCGATTTTTCTGTGAAGCCTAGCTATTTTGATTTGAGCCTTTCTCCAATTAGATGAACCAATTATTTTATTGCGATTTAACCATTGCAATCGTGATAATTTTTTCTTAAAAGTACGATATGACTTAGCACCTTCTATAACTTCCCCTGTTGATAGAGTTGCTAGAGCCTTAACTCCTAAATCGACACCTACAACTGTTGTATTACCCAACTCTTGTAGTTGAGTATCAATCTTAAAACTAATAAACCATCTATCAGCTTGACGGGATATAGTTACTGATTTTATTTTATCTAAAGATGGTAATCTTTCATAAGTTTTAAGTTTACCTATTCTCGGAACTTGAATTGTAAAATTATCCTTTATCTTACAAGTTCCTTCCAAAGTAAATGAATCGTTTTTCCCTTTCTTTTTAAACCTAGGTTGACCACTAATTTTTTTGAAGCATCGTTTCCAAGCTGTAGACAAATCTCTTAATGCCGATTGCGGTGCTGACTTAGAACACTCATAGTACCAAGGATTTTCGGGTTTGACCAAAGCTACTAGATATTTATGCAAATCAATCGCACTGGGAAATTTTATTTTAGAATCGGGATTAATTTTATTGTTTTCTAATATTGCGTGGGTTAATGCTAATCCCCAATTCCAAGCATGTCTAGAAACTCCACAATGTTTGAGCAAAACAGTTCTTTGTAAATTATTTAATTTTAACTCTGTTTTGAATCCAATTAACATCGTATAAAATTTATTAAAATAAGCGAGTTAGTAGTCTTTTCGTCGCCAGTTTAAATAGGAAGGTCTTTATATATTAAAAATACCTTTTATTATTTCCGCGACTGTTCTTCTATCTGTTAAGTTAAACAATATCATAATGGTGACAATTTATTAGTTGTATCAATTATAAAATTATTAATTCGTAAAGATTTAATTGGGAAGCGATGATACTTGCGGCTCCCGTTTTTCGTCACTGATGCCGTAGACCTGTTCGAGCGGATGAAAATTACAATCTAGAAATTACATTTAGTGTCTTTTAATGTATTAATTAGGACATAATAAAATACCATATCTGGACCGTTAGGGGTATATATTTCCAGATATGGGTAGAAATTAAATAACAGTTACTAGCCCTCAACAAGTCCTGCATTTGACGCGATATAAAGCTTAAAAACCTTGCATCTTTAATTTTTTGAACTTCAAAAACTTACAAATATAGTAGTAAAACTGTTCCCCGTTCCCT
Source organism: Cyanobacteria bacterium P01_C01_bin.38 (assembly GCA_039026655.1). Lineage (GTDB taxonomy): Bacteria > Cyanobacteriota > Cyanobacteriia > Cyanobacteriales > Nostocaceae > Rivularia. The sequence continues at coordinate 7,920 of JBCCLY010000020.1, forward strand.
GTTTCCTAACCTCACCTCCCTAACTTTTTCAACAATCCCTACTTATGTATCATATGCCATTTATTTTTTATAAAAAAATATTATAATACTTAAATTTACTTAGTTGTTGTTAAGTTAGGTATGCTCTTAGAATACGATATGCTAGGGTTCCAAGCGGATATTCTAATTGTTGATGATGAACCGGATAATTTGCGTCTGTTGTCTACAATACTTCAATCTCAAGGTTATAAAGTAAGGCAAGCTGTTAATGCTGCTATTGCTTTAAAGACAGTAGAATTACAGCAGCCAAATTTGATTCTGCTCGATATTTTAATGCCAGAAGTGGATGGTTATCAACTTTGTCAGCAACTTAAACAGAATGAAAAAACGAAAGAAATACCAGTAATTTTCTTAAGTGCCCTAGCAAGAGGTTTGGATAGAAAGAAAGGATTTCGAGCAGGTGCTATTGATTATTTAACTAAACCGTTTGAGCTTGAAGAAGTGTTAATGAGAGTGAAACATCAACTTACTATTTGTGATTTAAAACTCCAATTAGATCGAAAAAATCAAGAATTAAACGAATTGAAATCGAAAACACTATTGGTGCAAGATATTAGCGCTCCATAATAGAAAGGTCAAAGGTTAAAGGTTAAAAGTCAAAGGTATTAAAAATAACTCGCAAAGAATGGAACTTACACATTTTGATTAAAAACTCAAATCCTTACTGGGCAAGGGTTTAAAAATGTGTAAGTTAGGAGTTATTAATCAGTAAGTCGGCACAAATAAACCGGGGTTATGTCGCTTGAGGCTAAATTAGGTTGAAACTCTTACTCCTAATGCCTACTCCCTACTCCCTACTCCCTACTTCCTACTCCCTTGACTCGGCGATCGGGAAGTACAACGTGGAAACTATCAAAAAAGTTATAGAACTAGTTAATTATTCTGGTATAATAAGAAAAACTGATAATACAATACTACTTGCAATACTTGACAATAAGTAAATCTTGGGAAGAAAAATAATAAAAAATAACCATCAAATATTCCTATTGCTACTTGTTGAATAAGTACAAGTGGAATTCCCCTTGTGAAGAGGAATTCCATTGCGAAATTCATAACTAATGAAATGAAATCTTTATAAATTAATATTCCTGCTGTCGATAGTTAATCTAATAATCAACTGTCGATAGCGTGAATATTAATTAGACAACAGCCATTGGACGGCTACCGGCAGCATGACGGTCTATCACTTGGTCAATTAAGCCGTAATCTTTGGCTTCATTAGGTGACATGAAGAAATCTCTTTCAGTATCTTCTGCAATGCGTTCGATGGGTTGGCCAGTGTTTTCAGCTAAATAATTATTTAGCTGTTGCTTATGATAAAGAATCTCTTTCGCTTGAATTTCAATATCGGTTGCTTGCCCTTGCGCTCCACCTAAAGGTTGGTGAATCATTATTCGAGAATGAGGTAAACTCATCCGCTTACCTTTAGTGCCAGCAGTGAGTAAGAAAGCACCCATACTAGCAGCAAGTCCTGTACAAATAGTACAAATATCTGGTCGGATATGTCTCATGGTATCAAAAATACCCATGCCAGCAGTTACAGAACCACCAGGGGAATTGATATACATATAAATATCTTTCTCCGCATCTTCAGCATCCAACAGCAGCATCTGAGCAACTATCAAGTTAGCTACGTTGCTATCAATGGGTTGTCCCAAGAAGATAATGCGATCGCGCAGTAGTCGCGAGTAAATATCAAAGGCGCGTTCGCCGCGACCTGATTGCTCAATAACGATAGGAATCATGCAGCCTAGTTCATAGTTAGTTTACATACATTTTATCGATTACTAAGCTAATTGTTGTCATCAGCAGTACGTTTGCAACAATATTCATTATCAAGCATATGTAAGTTTACGTTTATTTACGTAATATCTCTTAGCATATTGAGATATAAATGTAACGCAAGCTATATTTGTGTTATCGGATGTCCGGATAAAACTATCATTGCAAGTAAAACAATAGTACGAGAGGTATATTCGCCCTTCTATTTAAACTTCAAATGTCATTAATTTAGTGTCACAGGAAAACGTCATGTTGAGAAGATTAGTACAAGCAACAATCATAACTTTGTTACTTAATTTAATATTTGGTCTAAGCGAGCATAGCAACCAATTTGTAGGTTCACAAACCAAGTCTCCTATAGATACATACTCAGAACCAGTAGTTAGTCTATTAGTTCGCTCTTTGAAATAGATTACCCCTATTGGCGATTAGTAGTAAGGTAGTCATAATTAGTATCAGCCAAGATAATAGATATTAATAAGTAAAAAGCTTGTTAATAAGGGCATTTCGCTTTATAGCTATTGATACTGAAGTACTATTTACCGTATCCTTTATAAATTATTTCACTAATATTGCTTTGCTTTATTTTGTGCGGGTACAACCGGCATATTTTGCCAGAAATTTGACTATATTTTGCGAATTATCCGATTCTAATTACCTATCTATCTACTATTAACTGTACAACTAAGGCAGTATGCATTTATACTTTATACGTTATAAGAAGCCTAGCTTGTAAAAAAGCTAGGTTTCTTAATTTTTTAGGTTTATATAGTGGTTTGAATCAATATCTGTAGTGATAGCCGAACATTTTTTAAATTATCCTGACGGTTTGTAGAGACGTTATATATAACGTCTCTTTACGTTTAAAAGAAAACGAACCCACGATTCATAAAAAACACCAACAGCGCCAATGAATTTCAATGATTATAAAAGCGCATAGGATTGAAGTTAAGCGATAAACTGGTTGAAAAGAAGGCTTTTCATCTTTTTGGAATTATGACTAATCGCCTCGCTTCATCTCAAAGTCTTTACCTCCGCAAACACGCTGAAAATCCAATTGATTGGTGGAGTTGGTGTGACGAAGCTCACCAAGCTGCCAAATCCCAAGATAAACCAATATTTCTTTCCATCGGTTATTCAAGCTGTCACTGGTGTACCGTAATGGAAGGAGAAGCTTTTTCAGATTTGCAAATAGCTAAATATATGAATGCTAATTTTCTTCCCATAAAAGTTGATAGGGAAGAAAGGCCCGATATTGACAGTATTTATATGCAATCGTTGCAGATGATGAGTGGTGGGGGAGGTTGGCCGTTAAATGTTTTTCTTTCTCCCGATGACTTAGTACCATTTTATGCTGGAACCTATTTCCCTTTAGAAGAACGTTACGGCCGTCCGGGTTTTTTACAGGTACTGCAAGCAATTCGCCATTATTATGATACAGAAAAACAAGACTTACAAAAACGCAAAGCAGTTATTTTAGAATCGCTGCTCGAATCGGCTGTATTGCAAACAGAATCTACCGCACAAACAGAAGACATTCAATTATTAAACAAAGGTTGGGAAACTTTCACTCGAATTATTACTCCCAATCAGCAGGGCAATAGTTTCCCTACGATCCCCTATGCACAGATGGCGTTGCAAGGAAGCAGATTTGATTTTGAATCAAGATATGATAGCAAAAAAATTTGTACTCAGCGAGGTTTAGATTTAGCGCTGGGTGGAATTTTTGACCATGTTGCTGGTGGTTTTCATCGCTATACCGTCGATCCCACCTGGACTGTACCTCACTTTGAGAAGATGCTTTATGATAACGGTCAGATAGTTGAATACTTGGCTAATCTGTGGAGTGCGGGGATCGAAGAACCACAATTTAGTCGGGCGATCGCCAAAACCGTAGAGTGGCTGCAAAGAGAAATGACAGCACCTAGTGGTTATTTCTATGCTGCTCAAGATGCTGATAGTTTTATTACCCAGGAGGATGTTGAACCGGAAGAAGGTGCGTTTTACGTTTGGAGTTACAGCGAATTAGAAGAATTATTAACTTCAGAAGAATTAACTCAACTGCAACAAACTTTTACAGTTACACCCAACGGTAACTTTGAAAATCAAAATGTCTTACAAAAGCTCAACTCAGAACAATTAAGCGATTCGGTTGAAGCTATCTTAGAAAAATTATTTGTTGCTCGTTACGGTAATAATAGCAGCACAATTAAAACATTCATTCCCGCTCGTGATAACAGCGAAGCAAAATCTCATAATTGGCAAGGTCGAATTCCACCAGTTACAGATACTAAAATGATTGTTGCTTGGAATAGTTTAATGATTTCCGGTTTGGCGAGAGCTTACGCTGTATTTTCACAGCCAGAATATCTAGAATTAGCTACTCAAGCAGCCAAGTTTATTTTAGAGAATCAATTTGTTGATGGAAGATTTCACAGGTTGAACTATGAAGGTAAACCGAGTGTATTGGCACAATCAGAAGACTACGCTTTGTTTATCAAAGCCTTGCTAGATTTACATCAAGCTTGCTTTAAAACGGAAAGTCAATCTTCTTTATGGTTAGAAAAAGCAGTTGCCCTATCTGAAGAATTTGAAGAATATTTATGGAGTGTCGAACTGCATGGTTATTTTAATACAGCCTCCGATGCCAGCCAAGAATTGATTGTCAGAGAACGCAATTATATAGATAGCGCTACACCTTCTGCCAACGGAATCGCTTTATCCAATTTGGTACGATTGACCTTGATTACAGATAATCTTCAATATTTAAATTTAGCAGAACAGGGATTAAAAGCTTTTCGCAACGTCATGAACAACGCAACTCAAGCTTGTCCCAGTTTATTTGTTGCTTTAGATTGGTATCGAAACTGCACTTTAATTCGTACCCAAAAAGATCGGATAAACTCACTTTTATCCAAATTCTTGCCTGTTGCAATGTTTGTCGAACAATCTAATTTACCTCAAAATAGCATCGGCTTAGTTTGCCAAGGATTAAAATGTCTTGCACCTGCCCAAAGTGAAGAGAAATTGTTGGAGCAAATAGTTTCTAGCTACAAAAGAGTTAGGAGTTAGGAGTTAGGAGTTAGGAGTTAAGAGTTAGGAGTTAGGAGTTAAAAGTTATTGAACCATTGACCTTTGACATACGTCCCCGCAAACTTATAATCTAGCAGAATAACTATTAATTGATGATCCACACCCTCGGGGTGAAAATTGATAATTGTTTATTGATAATTGATGAAACATACGCTTTCAGTACTTGTAGAAGACGAAGCGGGAGTTCTCTCGCGAATTTCTAGTTTATTTGCACGTCGTGGCTTTAATATCGAAAGTCTTGCCGTAGGTCCTGCCGAACAACCGGGTATTTCCAGAATTACAATGGTTGTACCTGGCGATCACCGTATCATTGAACAACTTACTAAACAATTATATAAATTAATTAACGTTCTTAAGGTTCAGGACATAACCGAAGTTCCCTGCGTGGAACGAGAATTAATGTTAATTAAGGTAAATGCTACTAGCATTAATCGTTCGGAGATTGTCGAATTAGCTACTATTTTCCGAGCGCGAGTGGTAGATGTCGCAGAAGATTCCTTAACTGTGGAAGTTGTTGGAGATCCAGGAAAAATTGTCGCGATCGTACAAGTACTGCAAAAATTCGGTTTGCGAGAAATTGCGCGTACCGGAAGAATTGCACTAACTCGCGAGTCTGGTGTGAATACAGAATGGCTTAAGTCTTTGCAAGCGAAAGTTTAATCACAGAGCCGGAAATTCCTTTAAATTAGGCTTATACTAGTGGTGCGTTTCATTAATTCTGATGGGTTCGTAGTTGGGACTTTAGTCCTCAGAGCGCTAAAGCGCCAACTACGAACCCGTCAATGATCTTGGTTTTTAGTTTTAAATTTTAAAGTTTCTCCGCTTTGAAGAAAGAGAAAAGTTGATAGTGTTGCAATCAGTATAAACAAACGATTTTTATATTTGATTGACAGTTCTGTTATCGCTTCTTCTATTCGCGATTCCGGTAATAATTCTTTAAAAGGTAAACCTATACTTTGCGTGAACTTCTGAAGACCCCCAAGCGGTTGTATGGGAAAACCCAGCAAAATTAATACCCAGAATACTAAGGGTACTTAGCTTTTCAATTTCTCTTAAATTACAAACAATTTAATTAAATTAAATTAATTATCTCCTTATCCTGCTTATCCTCCTATATTTATATGCTTTGATATCTATATAACTTACAAAGAATATTTATTAATTTACGAAAGTATTAAATCAATGCCAAATTGGCATGACTCAGTTCGTGAAAACTGTTACATATTGTATAAAGAATTAAAAAACAGATAAATCAGTTACAGCAAATACTAACTTTTAGTTTTTATTTGTTTTGCTCTTTATGCTGTTTGTGAGGAGTGTGGGTTTAATTAGTATTATCTATGGCTGCTTAAAATTATGCAGTTATAAGTAAAATCATTTTTGTAGAACAGTCTTTTGGTGTCCAGTAGTAAGTAGCAGTGTTAAAGTTGAGAGAAAACGAAGTGTGAAATGTAAAGCTTGTTATATATGTAAGTTGTAGCAAGTTTATAGTAAAGGTATAACTTCGTTTGATATTGGTAAGACATTGCTTGGTTTAAGTTGATGTAACAGTAGAAAAAGTTTGTTAATTACTAACTTTGATACTGTAAAACATGATGATATAAGAATTACTCCGAACATTTTATTTAAGATAATTAGTGGTTGTAAGGGCACTTTCCTTTCTTGGTGCATGAAAGTGCTTGGTGTCTAATTAAAATTGTTTATTATTTAAGGAGAGAAAATGCATCTACCAAATTAAAGAAATTGGATTACGAGAATTGACTAAACCCATTTTCATAAAGCAAATGTGCTTTTTGGGTAAATGTCAGTGCAGTAATTAAGTCGATTAAAAAGTTGTTTGCTTTGCCCGTTATCATATTGCTCTATCCATTAGTTTATAATATGGGCTTATATGGTTGCGTGGATGCAAATGATTTAGATTAATGGATTACCTATTAACGCTCTGATGATTGTACTCAAGGGTATGCTTGTGGCAGATTTCCCAGGAGGTAGTAACAGTTATGAATAGCTTATTCATGGTTTCTCATTGGCTACTTGATAAATCAACAAAGGTTTTATTAAGGAATTTATTGAAGCTAAGAAACCGTCATTTACTGATTTTCGATATTATTGTTTTTACTATTACGCCGCTTTTGGCGCTAATAATACGATTAGACGGCAATTTAGCTCTTCAAGCATACATACCCGATTTAGTAATTGCAACATTGCTTTTTCTCGCAGTCAAAATTGGTGTTTTTTATAGTTTTGGTTTTTATCGTCGTTATTGGCGATATGCAGGTGTAGAAGAATTGACTTATGTTGCTATGTTAATAGTGGCTGCGGTGGTAATCCAAACTCTGTTATTTGATATTGTGGATTTCACTGTACCTTGGGCTGTAGACATATTGCCTGAGTCACTACCATTTATCGATGGATTGCTTTCATGCATTTTTATTGGCGCATTGCGTTTTAGCGTTAGGGTTGTTGAGAGAAGTAAAAATTCCCGTAT
>JBCCLY010000021.1:0-14937 GCA_039026655.1 Cyanobacteria bacterium P01_C01_bin.38
AATTAATAACTAAATTTTACTTCGATATTATAAATGGTAGAATCCCTATTTTCCAAAAACACATTTTGGTTGTGCGAGCTTCTTGCTCGATATCTGTAAAACGCGAGCATTTTGCTCGCACTACAAAAAATAAATTTGCACATTTGGGATGCTCCCTTTTATCATAGCTAAGTAAATTTTAGTTATTAGTTATTAGTTTCTGGTTTTTAGCTAATTCGTGTTTAATACCGAAGTTGTCTATATGGTGTAGGGAATTTGGTTGGGGTTTAAATCCATATCCAATTGCCAGCTAATAGCTAATAACTAATAACGAACAACTAACAACTAATAACTAAACCATAAATTTTTTCAACTAAAATTTAAAAATTAAAAGTTGTTCTAACAGTTCCAACAAAAATAGTATCGTTGTCGTTATTATGTTCTGGATTAGTAATCAAAATTACACCTGGAGTAATTGAAATATTATCATCGACTTGAAAACGATAAAATGCTTCTAAATGTAGGGAAGTGTCTTTATCAATGTAATCTTGATTATCAATTTGATATTGATTTTTAATTAACTTTGGGGGTTGACCGATGATAATTCCACCTAAATTACCTTGACTACCTAAATCTGGTAGAGCTAAAGTCAAAGCCCAATTAAAAACACTAGCGCTAGGGTTATTTGGTAAATCTTTTGCTGTAGCACGGGTATAACCAATCCAACCTCCCAGAAGAAGAGTTTTACTAATACCTAGAGAAGCTTGTAAACCAAAGGAATCAGCTTTAATAGCTTCGCTTTCATCGTCAAAAGGGTCGTTTGAGCCTTTGCTACCGGTATTAGTATCTGTACTATTGAAAGAATGAATATAATTTACACCAATTAATAATCTTTCCGATGGTTCAAAAGTAAGCTGAGCAATTGCTGCATAATCTGCTTTACTCAAGCCAGTTTCTGGTTCTTCAACATCATCAGCAACATATCCCATACCAAGTTCTAAATCATCATTAATTTCATATTTAACACCGATTCCAGCACCTCCTCCCTGACGATAAATAGGGTTACGCTGTGCAAAACGAGAAACGGAACCACTGTCATCGCTACCTATATAGGGATTAATAGAATCGGTAAAATTATCAATATCTAAACCGCTTGCACCAATTTCGATACGAGCTTTATCTCCAAGACGAAATCGATAGGTTAAGTCACCCAAATCGAAAATTTCGTTGTCACCTTGATAAGCTAAACGTGCCATATCGGTACCCGTTACCGAGTCAAGCGACTCAAGATTTCTAGCTCTAAAGGTAGTTTTCAACCTATCTTTACCAGTAAAGGAAGTATTAATCTCTATTTTTACTCCACTTCCAAAAATTATATTGCTATCAATAGGCTCATCATCGTCAATTTTTGTTCCTTTACCTACACCAGTAAGAGCAAATGTAACTTCTCCACTCAGCCGACTTGTGGTAGAAAATGCTGAAAAGCTATTTTTTTCTAATGCATCGATTTGTTTTTCAAGCAGATTTAATTCTATAGAAAATTCACTTTGCAATCTTTTCAAAATCTGTAATTCTTCTTGAGTTGCAAAATTACTTTTTTGACTTTCTTGTAATTTATCAATATGTTGGATGACTTCGTTTAATAAAAAAGTAAATTCGTAGCGTTTTATTTTACCTTGACGCTGAAAAAATTCTGGAGGATATTTGGTTTTTATCTGGTAACGGTTGAGGAAGTATTCTAAAGCTTGAAAATTCCAGTCAGTTACTTGTATTTCAGACAATTGAGAAACGCTGGGAATATCTCTCATAGGTTGAGACATATCTTGCGTATCTTCAGCTTTTGCTTGCGGTATAAAAAATAGAAAATTGAGTAAAATTTGCAAAAATGACGCAAAAAATATTATCGCAAAATATGACATTATGTGTTCCGAAATAAGATTTTTTTTAATTATCGGATACACCTCTTTAGTTGTATAGGGGATGGGAATAATTAAACAGTGAGTATGCTTACATTTTACTATTTATCGATTTAGAAAATGTATTATATGCTTTGCGAAACTTCTTGGTTTTGAGACTGATAAAAATCTTCATACCACCGTACAAATTTTTCAATTCCTTGTTCAATAGTTGTAGTTGGTTTAAATCCAACGTCCTGCATTAATTCATCAACGTCAGCATAAGTACGGGGAACATCTCCAGGTTGCATTGGTAAGAAATTCTTTTTAGCTTTCTTACCCATTGCTTGTTCAATTACTTGAATAAAAGTCAATAATTCTACAGGTTTATTATTACCAATATTGTAGATTTTATAGCGAGCATTACTATTGTCATTGGTGTGGTTTGGTTGTGGAGGTCGATTTAGAACTCGTACAATACCTTCAACAACATCATCAATATAAGTAAAATCTCGCTGCATTTTACCGTAATTAAATACATTTATGGCTTGATTTTGTTCAATTGCTCGAACAAATTTGAAATAAGCCATATCCGGTCTACCCCAAGGTCCATATACGGTAAAAAAGCGCAGTCCGGTAATAGGTAAACTGTATAAATGGCTATAGGAATGTGCCATTAATTCGTTAGCTTTTTTAGTAGCTGCATATAGAGAAACGGGATTGTCAACATTATCCTCAGTAGAAAAGGGGATTTTCGTATTTGCACCATAAACAGAACTAGATGAAGCGAAAACCAGATGTTGGGGTTGAGTTTGACGACAAGCTTCCAGAATATTAGCAAATCCCACTAAGTTGCTATCAACATAAGCAAAAGGATTTTCTAAAGAATAGCGTACTCCTGCTTGAGCAGCAAGATGAACGATAAAATCGAATTTCTGTTCTTGAAATAGCTGTAAAATACCTTCCCGGTTATTCAAATCTAAAAGTTGAAATTTAAAATTTTTATTTGGTTCTAATTGTTTTAAGCGAGCTTTTTTCAAGTTGACATCATAATAATCGTTGAGATTATCAATTCCATAAACTTCTTCTCCATCTTTAATCAATCTTTCTGCTAAATGATATCCAATAAAACCTGCAACTCCAGTAACTAAAATTTTCATCTAAGACTCCTGTCGTGGGAAACTCTGTCTCTTTAGAGCAGAGAGGAACACGCACGGCGAATTTATTCGCCGTACACTAAAAAGAATATGAATAACCATCAGATAAGTGAATCTTGGAACAATATTTGTGGGATATACCCTGTACCGTCGATTCTAATGTTTTTATATTGAAACTACCACTCGAACGGACTGCAACTCTTCCGAAATTTTCTCTTCGTTAATGAATCAAAAGCTTTATTCCTTTAATTTCGATGTTAACTAAAGACTTTCCAGAGCTACAATATTCATTGCTTGCAATACTGGATGATTTCGGGTATTCGGATAAAACAGAATGCTAATTTCTCCTTGATTTAGCTTTAGAGATTGAGATTCTACCCCTAAAATCTGACTCAAAGTAGTTGTAATTGTGTTAATATCCGCTACAACTAAACTGGTGTTTAGTATATTATAGTTTCGCGAATTTTGAGATATTTTTTGGTGCCAAATACCAAGAAAATTTTCTCTTGATATTGATAAACTAAATGGAGGTTTTGACCGAGATTTGATAATCGATTCTACGCAGGGTTTAATATGAGTAATATCGCTATCGCTAATACAAAAATCTAATTCTACTTCTCGAAGAAACTTGAAAATTTTGCTATTGTTAAAATCTGTTTGATTATCTTGAGGATTTACAGGTAATAACAATAATCTTAAACCATGCTTACCATCTTTCAGCTTGGGTAAAACTTCACCTAAATGTTGAGTTAAATTAATAGCTGAAATTTGAGCTTTGGCTGAAAATGAACTATTTGCAAAATCCAATATGTTAATACTGCTATTTGATTGTTGAATAGCGTGATAGTTATGAGGTTTAATTTTTGTAGCAGCGCTAAGTAAAGCCCGAATTGTACCACCATGACTTACTACTAAAATTGTTTTACCTCTATGCAGCGGTAAGATTTCTTGCCAAAATTGTTGGGCTTTTTTGTAAAGTTGTAAAACAGGTTTAGTCTTTGTTTTAATTAAAGTTTGACCATTTGATTCAATATTTTCTATCGTAAATTCGTGGGGTGTTTCTTCCCAAATTCGATATTGCTCGGCAAATTCTTGACGAACGTATTTATATTGTAAACCTTGCCATCCCGGTAAATCGACTTCTTTGAGATTAGAGTTTAAAATTATTTTTGTGCTATATTTATTTACTTTTAAAATATCCTTAGCTGTTTCCTGAGTTCGCTGTAGTGGACTAGCGTAAACAGCGTCAAATTTAATTTTGCTTAATGCTAATCCCGTTTTCAATGCTTGATATTTTCCTTTTTCTGTAAGTACAGATTCATCACAACAACCTTGATAGCGTTGTTGTTCGTTGTAGGTACTTCTTCCATGACGTACAAGAATTACACGGGTTTGATTAAAATTATTATGCATTGTTAATTGTTAATTGGTAATTGGTAATTGGTAATTGGGAATTGGTAATTGGGCATTGGGCATTGGGCATTGGGAATTGTACATTTAACTCCTAACTCCTAACTCCATCCGTAACCAAACTTCATCCGTTGCCTAACTCCATCCGTTGCCTAACTCCTAACTCCTAACTCCTAACTCCTAACTCCTAACTCCTAACTCTTGATTCTCATTTCCCACAGCAGATTGTAAAGCATACATAGCAGCATATCTTCCACTCAAACTGATTAATTCTCGATGAGTTCCTCTTTCTTGAATTTGTCCTTTTTCCATATAAAGAATTAAATCAACATCTTGAATTGCTTTAAGATTATGAGAAATTATAAAAGTTGTTTTCCCTTGAGTTAATCTATCCAAAGCTTGATTAACTAAATATTCGCTTTCTTGGTCTAAACCCGTTGTCGGCTCATCTAATATTACTATTGGAGCATTCCTTACCGCAGCCCGAGCAATAGAAATTCTTTGTCTTTGTCCCCCGGAAAGCGTACATCCTCTTTCACCTAAAACCGTGTCGTAACCTTCTGATAAATCCATGATAAAGTCGTGAGCATTTGCTAAACGTGCTGCTCGTTCAATGTCTTCATCGGTAGCAGCTAGATCGCCGTAAGCAATGTTATCTCTTACACTGGCAGCGAACAAAATACTATCTTGTAAAACTACGCTAATCTGTCTGCGGTAAGACTGTAATTTATATTCTCTTAACTCATGTCCGTCTACGCATATTCCCCCAACTGTCGGGTCGTAAAGACGAAGTAGCAAACTTGATAAAGTTGATTTACCACCCCCGGAAGCACCTACTAAAGCTATTCTTTGACCTGGTATAACCTCAAAATTGATATCTTTGAGAATAATTTTTTCTGGTTCGTAGCCAAAACTAACGTTGTCAAATTTGACATGTCCCTGTAGAGGTGGTGTATCAATCGCAAAACGGCTATCTCTGACCTCGGGTACCCTATCTAAAATTTCTAGTATCCTTTCCCCGGAAGCTGTAGCTTTAGTGATTTGCCCTACGTACTTCGCTAAAACGCGCATTGGTTTAAAAGCAATGCGGAAGTAGTTGACAAATATCAGTAAATCTCCTGGAGTAATATGATTTTTTAATACTAAGTTTACGCCTCTCCATAAAACTAAAGCAGTAGCAAATCCAACTATAAGTTCCACCAATCTTTCTAAACCAGCAGACAGCTTTTTAACTTTGACGCTAGTTTGTAAGCTACGGCGGTTTTCAGTTGCGAAGGATTCTTCTAACATATCTTGTAGCGAAAGCGCTTGGACAATCTTGATCGCGCTAATAGACTCAGCAGCAGAAGCAGCAATGGCTCCCTCACGTTTGCGATGGGATTTAACAACATTGCGAATCCGTTGCGAGAAACGGTATGTCAAGAAGATAAATAAAGGAAACAACGCAACTGCAATAACCGCTAACTCCCAATGCAGCCAAAACATCACCGCAACCATACCGACGATAGTTAAAGTATTAGCAATCAATGGTAAGAGCGCCATCACCGTAACTTCTCGGATTTTATCAATGTCAGAAGTTACGCGGGTAATCAAGTCGCCAGTTTTGGCTTTGCTGTGAAAAGAAAGAGAAAGTCTTTGGATATGGCTGTAAAGTTCTGTGCGGACTTCTGAAAGTACGTTACTAGCAGCAAGTGCCATTCCATACACGCTGTAGTAAGCAGCAAAAGAACGTAAAGCTACAATTCCAATTAATGAGAAAGAAAAAATTGTTACCAAAGTAACGGGACTAAATCCTGAAATCAAAGGTAATTCTGCAATTTTGGTTTTAAAGTCTGGAACTAAAATGTAGTCAAAAATTAGCTTTAATGGCCAAGGTTGAAGTAAATGTAAAACAATCTCGGTCATTAATCCTAAAAAGGACATGATTAGCAAATTTTGTTGCTGACGAATTTGAGGAGCAAATCGCCGTAAAATCTCACTTATTCCGGGTAAAGCTGCTTTGATATTCTTGGGTTTTTTACGCTTTTTTGTTGAAGAATCAAGGCTTGGCATTTTATAATTATTTACCTCTTTTATTAGTTAGATTTTCACGACGATTAGAGTTTTACTGCAACAAATTCAACATTCAAGCATCGAAAGTTTGCTCTTATAATCATTAATTTACGATTAATTAATGAGTAACTAATTCTCGCGGTTGTTCAAAAGTTTGAGCTTGTGATAATTGCTGTTTATGAGGCAGATTTTTATAATAATTATCCGTAATCCACTTATTAAGTTTGTGTTCGATGGCGATTGCTGATTTTTGTAACCATAAAGGATTCCAGCCAAAAGTAAAGTAACGTAGAAACGGCTTTAAAAATCCATTATGGCGACGATAACCCATACGGCTGTAGCGCTTCTTGAAGTATTTATCTTTGGTAGGCAAATCCCATTTTTGAGCAAAGTGTTCTAAACTAGCGATTTCCCAAGCATTGCTCCAGCGCAACATAAAGAATGATAATTCAGGAATTTCCCACTTCAATCCAGGTACGTAAGTAACAACAGAAGCAGGTTCGCAATAAATACTTTCACCAGCATTATTGATAGTCATACAAAAATCAATGTGTTCGCGAGTGCAGAGAAACCCTTCATCTAACAAGCCAATTTTATCAAATATTTGAGTGCGAACTAACATACAGTGAAATTCTGCAAATTCACATTTTTGACGCTGTAATTGTTCTTTTACATCTGCAACTCGGCGATTAACAAAGTAATGTACTTCATGAACTTTACGCTTAAGTTTACCTTTCTTATTTGGTTTTTCTTCAATTCGTGCTTCACCACCAGCTAAATGAATTTTTTCGCCAACGTTTTTACCAATACAGGTAAGCGGACAAACTACAGCTGCTTGAGTTTCATCAGCACATTCTAATAAAGAATTTAACCAACCTTGACTGACTAAAACATCATTATCGACAAATAATAAATATTCAGTGTCAACATGAGGTATTGCTAAATTGCGGGCTTGGTTTGGTGATAAATAATGTTCTGTGCGAATTAATTTAAATTCTTTTTCTTGAGACTTTTGTTGCAGATACTGCTGAATTTCGCGGGGTGAATTACCATCGACATAAATCAGTTGAAAAGGAACTGTAGTATGTTCGTAAATACTTTCCAAAGATTCGCGACTGAAGCTAAAACGTTCCCGAGGAGATACAACGATAGTTACTTGTGGTTTACTCATAATTAGTTACTCCTAATTTTTAAGATTTGTAGTAAATGCTTTAGCCCTAATGTTTGTCCGAAAAATATTGAAAATTTGATATATTTGACTTCTTGCACCATTCTCAGCAAGCAATTAAGAAACCCGGTTTCTATTCGTGAAAGCATGAATATCTCTTTTTTAAATCGCAAAGAAACCGGGTTTCTGACAATGGTATGAGATATGAGATATATTGAACATAATCAAACAGCTTTCAATTCTGGTATTTTTAAAGTTTCAGAATTATCTAATAATCCTTGATAAATACCCAACCAATTATTTAATTCTACTGCTGGAGCAAGGTCTGTTTCCACTTTAGTTTTTGCTGCTAAACCTAATTCTTTTCGTAATTTTGGCTTATCTGCTATATCTTGTAATGCTGCTGCTAATTCTTCCGAACTTGCAGGATTTACTAACAAACCACTCACACCATCTTCGATAATTTCACCAATTGCATCAGCATTGCTACCGACAATTGCACAACCTGCTGACATCGCTTCTAATAAAGCATTAGGACAACCATCAGTTAAAGAAGGAATGGCAAAAACGTCTAAATATGGTAAATAGGCTAAAGTTTCCTGGCGAGTATTCATACCAGTTATTTCCAAGCGAAAATTCAAATCGTAGTTTTTTAATTCTTGCTGCCAATAACCTTTTTCTTTTTGGATAAAATCACCAATTAGTAACAGTGTAATATCTATATCTTTACCCAGTTGGCTGCAAGCACCTAATAGATATTCAATACCTTTTTTACCGCGAAATCTTCCTGTTGTACCGATTATTAAACCGGATAAATTATCGAATATTGGTGGTTTCGGTAATTCTTCAAAGTTAATTGGTGCAATCGAATTCCAAAAAGCACAAGATTTAACTTTGCTGCTAGGGCTAATTAAATTAGCTCTTTTTTTAAGAGTACGGCTAACAAAAGTAGTCCAATCCGAATTGTCTAAAATCCACGATATGGGGCCATGATTTTTAGGGCTAAAAATATGTTTATGTAAATCGGCACCGCGCACGCTATTGATTACTGGTAAATCATTTTCTTTTGCTAAAAGCGTAGTAACATAACCAGTTTCGATCAAGAAAAAGGCATGAAATAAATTAAATTGATACTTTTGATGCAGCAGTTTAAGTTGAAAATAAACATCGCTCAGATAGCCGCTTAATTCTGTAATTTCAGAGCGAATTGATGATTGAATCCGATGTACAACAATATTTTCTTGTACTGTAGTTTCATAACCCGCACGTCTATAAGTTTCATCAGAAACACTTCTGTTACTAGAACGAAAAACAGCAACATGAACTTCATAACCTTTACTGGTAAGCATTTTTGCAATGCGATGTACCGATTCACCAACACCACCAACATCAGGTGGAAATTCTATTGTTGTAATGCAAATTTTAGGTTTATTAGTGTTAGTCATGGAACTGTAAATTAATTAAGATTAGGGAATGGGAAATAGGGAACAGGGAACAGGGAGCAGCTTAAAATCAAAAATCAAAAATCTCAAATTTAAAATATAAATTAAGCTGCTTGTTGATTTAAAACTAGATTTTTTACTAATGCTGCGGTATTTTTTACACCGTTAGCATCAAATTTGATTTTATTGGGTTCTGCTGCTAAATAATCAATCACTTTTTGAGAAAATAATTCTGGCTTTAAATCCGATTCATCGAGCATTTTTACAACACCTAAACTATCTAATTTACTCGCTCGAATTCTTTGCTCTTGGTCATCGTTACCTTTGAATGGTAATATCATTGCTCTAACACCAGTGGTCATTACATTTAATGTGGTGTTATAGCCTGACATACTGATAGAAAGGTCGGCTTTTTGCATATAGCTCAATAAATTTCGGGTGTAGCGACTAACTTTAATATTTTTCTTATTTTCAGTTAGCTGTTGCCATGCTTGTAATTTATCTTCTGGTGCAAAAGGACCTGTAAAAATTTGAATTTTATGCGGTAGTTTCTGCTCTAAAATATCGGCGCTTTCAATCACACAATCAATCAATTCGTGACCAAATCTGCCACCACCAACGCTAACCAAAATTAATGGTTTATCGGACTCTATAATATTTTTATCTTCTTCAGTTAATTCCGGATTTACGGTCGGTTTTTGCACCACATAACCAGTGTATTTAGTTTCGCTTTGAATATCTTTTACCCGAGAGAAGCTTTCATCTAAAGGTACAAAACTTGCATCGCCATGAATCAACAGCATATCAAAATATTGATTCATTAACCGACAAACTTTGTTTTCGTATTTTTCTTGATTGGTTTTTGTAACTACAATATCGCGCAAACTCGAAACAATTTTAACTGGCTTCTCGCTAGCCTGTAATTTTTCTAATAAAGGAATTAATTCAAAAGAAAACTTTCCTCTTCCAAACGGAAACAATTCAATCATCAACACATCAGGCTGAAATTCTTCTGCAACCTCTAAAAGCTTATTTTTTCTAATTTCTTGTACTTCAGCTAAAGACAAAGAAGTATCTACAGGTTTTAACTGTTTAAACTCTGCATCAGTTTTAATTGCAGGTAAATTTACAACTTCAATTCCATCGGGAATTTCAAACTCTTTAATTATTTGTCCACCATTAAGAAAACAAACTTGAAAATCTGGCATCAAACCACGAACAATTTCCATACTGCGGACTAAATGTCCCATTCCCAATATATGCTGACAGTAAAACAAAAGTTTTTTCATGGTTTTTAATTGTTAGTTGTTAAGTAGGTTGGCGTTGAAAATTGTAATTAGGAATAGGGAGTAGGGAGTAGGGAGTAGGGAGTAGGGAGTAGGAAGTAGGAATAAGGCTTTGATGCCAAAAAACATTCTGTAACATAGTGCTGTTTATTTCTGCTTACCTACTTAGTTGTTAGTTGTTAGTTTTTAGTTTACATCGCTACTTCGGATTCAATTTTCAGGTAATAACTGATAGCAATGGAGTTTTTATAGAAAATTTAAATACGCTATGTTGTGTTAATAGAATTAACTATTACTATACAAACTAAAACAAAATAAATATTATCTTAGCTAGCTAATAATTCTTGAGGTTGATTTAATGGAGAGCAAATCAATTCCGGTTGAGTATAAGTAATTCGATCGGCTAATAAGTTTCTAATATGTCGAGCTACTCTAGGTAATCCTTCTAAATCAATATCTTTAGGTTTTTCGGGGTTTTTTAACACTTGATCTAACTGTGTCATCAAAGTTTGTGGCGTTAAACTTTCGGGATGTATGCTTTTTAATAAACCACTATCCTGCATTCTTTGCGAACGTATTAATTGTTCTTCAGAAGGTTTAATTCTGGGTACAATTATTGCTGGTTTAGCAGCTGAAAGAATCTCACAAACTGTGTTGTAACCTCCCATAGATACTACTGCATCCGCTGCCGAAACATAGCTCATCAAATCATTACTAAACTCTCTCATTTTTACTTGAGGATATTGAGCCGCAATTTTATATAGTTCTTGTTTATGTTCGGCAGGCATTTCCGGACCGCAAAATACTAAACTTTTAATGCATTTGCGATTCTGTTTAAGAAATTCTTGTCCTTGCAAATATGTTTTAACTAATAGATAACCATCTTCTCCACCACCGGGAGTAACTAACACTAATTTTTCTTTATTTTTTAACTCTAACTCTTGACGAATCATCGAACTTGGTATGCGTCCGTTGTCACGACGGATATAACCGCAAAAACGCGTTTTATCAGTTAAATTTATAGGTAATTTATACTCTTGATTAAAATCAAAAACGTTCTGTGAACCAACTATTAATAGCATCCGGTAAAATTTATCAATAATTTCGTAGTAGCTATTCTTTTGCCATTCATCAATAGTTTGTTCTGGTTTATTCAAAATATCACGTAGCAGTAAAACCAGCTTTGTTTCGGGTAAATTTTTGTATAAATATTTAACTGTAGCAGCTAACTCATTCTTAATCCCTAATGGTTTTTTATCTACTAAAAATAAATCTGGTTGAAAATTAACAGCCGCAGAAAAAATTAATTCTGACCTTAACTTTACAATTTCATCAACATCCATTCCGAGGTATTTTACCGCTACTTGACCGCTATTTCCTCGATTTACACAAGGTAACTTAATATAATCTAAACCCCTTGGTAAGCGAAATCCTTGAAGCATTGGAGAACCAGATAGCAATAAAATCGATAATTCTGGAATTTCTGACAGCAAGTGTTCGCAAATAGCCAACATTCTTCTAATATTTCCCAGACCAAACGCATCGTGAGAATATACCATTATCCTCATAATTTGTACCTCTTAAATTTAGATTGAATTTGGTACTTAGTTTCAGCTACCTTATCATTAATATCAAATTACAATATGCAACTTAAGTCGCAATTTTGTTTTTTCCACAGGTAGATACTTATTCAGAAACAAGCTTGTTTATATCTATATAATTAACCCTACGAATGAGTGACCTATGAAAGTTTGATGAGAAACTTCTCATGAACTTTATACATCCTTCATTAATAGGATTTATATAAGAATCTGGTAATCAAAATCGTTGTGTGAGACTAAGAATAAGGGTTGGGGTGAAACAGATAACAGAAATTATACTAACCAACAGATTATATCTAAAGTTATAAAATTGCAAAAATTAAAAAATAGATAATCAGCCAAAAGAAAGACGACAAAACTAGAATTATTTTTTATTTAAAAACAGTCAAGACACAAAAAAATTCTTCGAGAAAATAATAATAAACCGTTTAATTTTGCGGAATCCGATCGGAAGGATGTGATGGAGAAAGTAAGTGAAATGGCATGGCGTATGCTCTCTTTGGGATATAGCAAAGAGAGCTATTTTCTTTTTTAAGAGAATAAATTGAAATATTTAAATTAGGACTTACGCAAAGCCCCCCTTCTTTAAGGGGGGTTGGGGGGATCTTAACGTTGGAAATACCTAATTTATCGTTGCGGTTGCGTAAGTCCTGTAAATAATAGTGTGTTTGGTTAAAGAATTTTAGTGAATCAAATAGAGAGAAGAAGCAAGAAACCACGAAAAGGTTTTTATATTCTTGGCGATCGCTTCAAGAATTATACTCACTTGCTCATAAACGAAATCGCTCTCAACCACATTTACAGCGGATTTCATTTTAATGAGGTACAAAACATATCGTGATAAGGGAGTAGGGAGTAGGGAGTAGGGAGTAGGGAGTAGAAGTATGTACCTCATTTAAGTGCAAAGTGCTGTATATCTGCAATTACCGAAATAATTACCCTTGGGATTCTCCTCGTCCCCTTGTCCCCTTGTTCCCTCTCCCCCTCTCCCCCCATCCCCATCTTCGCCGATCGCACTTCTAAATGTTGCTCAAAATAAGCCTAAAAATAGCCCCGTTCGGTGCTAATCTTGAAGATGACATGAGTTAAACTTAAAAGTCTCTACGACTCTTTAGCAAAAAATATAGCTTCGTAAATTTAGGCTCAGCATGGTTTCCACCGCAGAAAAAACAAACACTGGTTACATTACTCAAATTATTGGTCCGGTTGTAGATGTCAAATTTCCTAACGGAAAAATGCCCGCAATCTACAATGCTTTGATCGTCAAAGGCACCAACGAAGCAGGACAAGAAATGTCCGTTACCTGCGAAGTACAGCAGCTGCTGGGCGACAACCAGGTGCGGGCTGTTTCCATGACTTCCACCGATGGTTTGGTGCGAGGAATGGAAGCTAACGACACTGGCGCTCCGATCAGCGTACCTGTAGGAAAAGCTACTTTAGGTAGAATTTTCAACGTCCTTGGCGAACCTGTTGACAACCAAGGTCCCGTTGGAACCGATGAAACATCTCCAATTCACCGTGAAGCTCCCAAGCTTACCGACTTAGAAACCAAGCCTTCCGTGTTTGAAACCGGAATCAAGGTTGTGGACTTGTTAACTCCTTACAGACGTGGCGGTAAAATTGGTCTGTTCGGCGGTGCCGGAGTGGGCAAAACCGTTATTATGATGGAGTTGATCAACAACATCGCAACCCAACACGGTGGTGTATCCGTATTTGGTGGAGTAGGGGAACGTACCCGCGAAGGTAATGACCTCTACAATGAAATGATTGAATCAAACGTTATCAACCCCGATAACTTGAATGAATCAAAAATTGCCCTAGTATACGGTCAGATGAACGAACCACCCGGTGCAAGAATGCGGGTTGGTTTGTCAGCTTTGACAATGGCAGAATATTTCCGCGATGTTAACAAGCAGGACGTACTGCTATTTATTGATAACATCTTCCGCTTTGTACAAGCAGGTTCCGAAGTATCGGCGCTATTAGGAAGAATGCCTTCCGCTGTGGGATATCAGCCTACATTGGGTACTGACGTTGGTGCGTTGCAAGAGCGAATCACCTCCACAAATGAAGGTTCTATTACCTCGATTCAAGCTGTATACGTACCTGCGGATGACTTAACAGACCCCGCACCAGCAACCACCTTTGCTCACTTGGATGGAACCACAGTACTATCTCGTGGTTTAGCAGCAAAAGGTATTTATCCCGCTGTGGACCCATTAGGTTCTACTTCAACAATGTTGCAGCCCAACATTGTTGGTGAAGATCATTATCAAACAGCTCGTGCGGTACAATCCACACTGCAACGTTATAAAGAACTTCAGGACATCATCGCCATTCTTGGTTTGGATGAACTATCTGAAGATGACCGTCTCGTTGTTGCTCGCGCTCGTAAAGTAGAGCGTTTCTTATCACAGCCCTTCTTCGTTGCAGAAGTATTCACCGGCGCACCTGGTAAATATGTGAAACTTGAAGAAACCATCAAAGGCTTCCAAGCTATTCTTTCTGGCGAATATGATGAACTACCAGAACAAGCTTTCTACATGGTTGGTAGCATCGATGAAGCCAAAGCAAAAGCTGAAAAAATGAAGTCTAAGTAAAGGTTAGTGGATAGTGGATAGTGGATAGTGGATAGTGGTTAGTTGTTAGTTGAAGCGTGGTTAGTGGGAGCATCTTGCTCCCTAGCGACCAAGATGGTCGCACTACTAACTATATATTTTTTACTTGAAATGACTACAACTATCAACTATCAACTAACAACTATCAACTAACAACTATCAACTATAATTTGTCTCTTTTTTTAGGATAGGACTTACGCAATTGTCATAAACCTTGGTGGTGCGTGACACTGAATACACTGTTACTACGTTCGCAGTTGCTCAAAGTGTCACAGCACCCTACAAGAAAATGTGCCGGTTGCGTAAGTCCTATAGGAGAAGACAATCCA
>JBCCLY010000022.1:0-14764 GCA_039026655.1 Cyanobacteria bacterium P01_C01_bin.38
ATTCAGTGGCTGTTGCATTACCATCTGAAACGTCTGCTGATAATGCAACTTCTATAATAGACTTAACTTTTTCTGGACTTATTTGAAGCGGTTGAGTATTTTCTAATTTTTGTGCTTTTACAGCCAATTTGGGTACTAACCATAAAAAAGTACTTACAGGAATGCCTAAACTATACCCAATTTGAACTTGAGCTAAATCTAGAGTTTCTACGCCCTCTGAACGTCCGTGAATACCAATTACTCGTCCTTGTGAATCCAATATCGGACCACCACTCATCCCACCATAAGTAATACTAGTGTAAACTAATTCATATCCTCCAGTTAAAGAACTCGCACTTTGCAATCTACCAGAATCGTCATTTTGAAAGTCCGATTGCTGGATTTGTAATAATCCTTGTTCTTTGTCATAAATTTGCCCTACGGTAAAACGCCAAGGTGAATCATTTTTTAATTTCGGATAACCCGCACTAAATATATAATCAAAATTATTAAGATTGTAATCAGCAAGAGTCGCTATTTGATAATCCTCCGAACTCTTAAACTTAACTACCGCCAAATCAACTCCTTCTTCTATTCTGATGCTGTTTTTATCTACAAGATATTTTTTCTCATCCGGAGCTAGTATTTCGTATTTATTATCTTGACATGGTTGGTTTGCAAATATTTTTCCTTCACAAACAACATGAGCCGATGTTAAAACAGTGTAAGTATTCCCTTCTTTAGCAATAATTATTCCCGAACCATTAGCATTACTGCTGCTATCAATTCTTACCGTAAATTGTTTAGCCTTTTGTTCTAAATCTCCCAACCATCCTGTATATTCTCCTTGCGCTACAGTAGTAGAAAATTTTGGTAAAGGCAATTTATAAGCAGTCAAAACATCTCTATCAACCTTTGCTAAAACAGTTGAAATCGGAATTCCCCAACTCAACTTTCTCATTTCTCTAATTTCTGCTTGATTCGGACGTTTACCGTTTTGATAAACATAACCAGTATTTAAAATCGGATAAGCGCTTTTACCATTTATTCCTACAAGTTCACCCATTGAATTAAGAATTGCACCACCGCTCATTCCTTGTTCGATGTTGCTGCTGTAACCGATTTCGTATCCTTCTTTCAAATTGGAAGTCTTTTTAACTTCCCCTTCGCTAAACGTAATTTTTCCCGTCGAACCAGAAAAACCCGCAGCAACTACAGGAGTATCAATATTAGGAGTTTCTTTAGCAATTTCTGGTAAACAATAATTTTGACTGCTTTGAAATTTTAATAAGGTTATATCTGAATTTTTAAAGTTTTTTTGCGGTACTATTTCTGCTGAATAAGTTTTACCGTCAGCAGTTTGCAGTTTAATAGAATTAACTCCTTGAACAACATGATAATTTGTCAGGACTAAATAATTATTTCCTTGTTTACCGATAAGCGTTCCCGAACCACCGTTGTTATCGCCGATGACTTTTACTGTGATTTTATTAGCGAGGGTTTGTAATTCTTTGGTTGAATAAAATTCGTCTTCCCGTTCGATTTTGCAAATTGAATTTTGAGCGATGGAAGGAGGAGCAGCTTTGATGGAAAAGGCGGGGATTTGGAGTAATAGTAGGGAAGAGATAAGAATTAGGTGGCGGTTCATTTTTTAATAGGTGAATGGATGGCGAATGAATAGCGGGGAATTTTTTCGTTGTTGCGGAAAATGTAGAGACGCGATATATCGCGTCTCTACAAAGATATATCGCGTCTCTACAAATCAATTCGTGGTTAGCAGATCATGAATTCAGGTAATTTAATTGACCGTACAAGATGCATTAATCTCAGTCAATACACTTAACGGCAATATTTTTGTGTAAATTTATCTTCAACACCTCGAAATTAGTTTCTGATGGGATTACTGTCCAAGGTATGATTTTTTACGCAAATTATTGAATTTTTTTGAAGTCTTTTATTCTTTAGTGGCGAATATTCACATTGATTAGTGGCTTAATTTATATAACCGCAGAGGGCGCAGAGAGCGCAGAGAAAAGAAAAGGAGAGGGGAGTGTATAAGAAACTTTACCCATTAGTTCTTATGGCTTTTTTCTAGTCCTATTCATAGGACTTTCGCTGTTAGGTCGGGGTTTGCAACCCCGAGCGGGTTACTATACTTATTTAATTAGTATAAAAACGATAAAGTAACTATTATTTCCCTTTTTAAGGTAGTAATATCAGCGATCAAAAAACAGTATTTTTTTAATCTTCTATAGTTTCAATTGAAAAATATAAATAATTTCAATAGCAATAGTAATAAACGCACAAATAGATATTAAAATATAAAATTCATCCAGGCGTGTAATTGCTCTCATGACCGCTACATCCCAAACTCCGTTTTCTCCCAAAGAAATAGCCAAAGAAGGCATTAAACCCGAAGAATATCAAGAAATCGTCAAAAGATTAGGTCGTCATCCTAATAAAGCTGAATTAGGAATGTTTGGCGTAATGTGGTCGGAACATTGCTGTTATAAGAATTCTCGACCTTTATTAAAACAGTTTCCTACAACCGGAGAACGAATTTTAGTTGGTCCAGGTGAAAATGCTGGTGTTGTAGATTTAGGTGATGGTTTACAGCTTGCTTTTAAAATTGAATCCCACAATCATCCCTCTGCTGTCGAACCATTTCAAGGTGCTGCTACGGGAGTAGGTGGTATTCTCCGAGATATTTTTACAATGGGTGCGCGTCCGATTGCGGTATTAAATTCTCTGCGTTTCGGTAATTTAGAGGATGCCAAAACCAAAAGATTATTTAGCGGTGTGGTATCGGGAATCGCTCATTATGGTAATTGTGTCGGCGTTCCTACGGTTGGCGGTGAAGTTTATTTTGACAAAGCTTACTCTGGCAATCCTTTGGTAAACGTGATGGCATTGGGTTTGATGGAAACGCCAGAAATTGTTAAATCCGGGGCATCGGGGATTGGCAATCCGGTACTGTATGTAGGTTCTACCACCGGGCGCGACGGTATGGGTGGTGCAAGTTTCGCCAGCGCGGAATTAACCTCGGAATCTGTTGATAATCGTCCGGCAGTACAAGTTGGCGACCCATTTTTAGAAAAATCCTTGATTGAAGCTTGTTTAGAAGCCTTTAAAACTGGTGCGGTAGTAGCAGCACAAGATATGGGTGCAGCTGGTATTACCTGTTCCACTTCCGAAATGGCTGCAAACGGTGGTGTCGGCGTGGAATTCGATTTAGATAAAATTCCCAACCGCGAAACCGGAATGATTCCCTACGAATATCTACTCAGCGAATCTCAAGAGAGAATGCTGTTTGTTGCTCAAAAAGGTAGAGAGCAAGAATTAATCGATATTTTTGTGCGTTGGGGATTAAATGCAGTAGTTGCAGGGAAAGTGATAGAAGAACCCATAGTAAGGATTCTTTATCGAGGGAAAGTCGCAGCAGAAATACCCGCTACAGCATTAGCAGAAAATACCCCAATTTATAACCGAGAATTATTATCGGAACCTCCGGAATATGCCCGTAAAGCTTGGGAATGGACTTCAGATAAATTACCACCCTGCACCCATGAAGGTATTGAAATCAAAGGAAAATTACAAACCTGGAACGATATCCTGTTAACTTTACTTGACACACCCACCATCGCATCAAAAAGTTGGGTTTATCGTCAATACGACCATCAAGTGCAGAATAATACCGTAATTTTACCAGGTGGTGCAGATGCGGCTATCGTCCGATTGCGTCCAGTTGAGGATGAGGGGACAAGGGGAGGAGAAAATTCCAATGCCCAATCCCCTATGCCCCATGCCCAATCCCCCATTCCCAATGCCCAAAAAGGTATCGCTGCAACTGTTGATTGCAATTCTCGCTATGTTTATTTAGATCCTTATGAAGGTGCGAAAGCTGTAGTTGCTGAAGCAGCACGCAATCTTAGCTGTGTAGGTGCTGAACCTTTAGCAGTGACAGATAATCTTAATTTTGGCAGTCCAGAAAAACCGATTGGTTATTGGCAGCTATCAGAAGCTTGTCGGGGATTATCAGAAGGTTGTCAAGAATTATCGACTCCGGTAACTGGCGGAAATGTCTCTCTTTACAACGAAACTTTTGATGCTAACGGCAATCCAAAACCAATTTACCCAACTCCCGTTGTCGGAATGGTAGGATTAATTCCCGATTTAACAAAGATTTGCTCCCAAGCCTGGGCTACAGAAGGCGATATTATTTATCTTCTAGGTTTACCAATTCAATCCAAAATCCAAAATCCAAAATCCAAAATCGAACTGGGTGGTTCAGAGTATTTAGCTACCATCCACGATACTATTGCCGGAAAACCTCCTTCGGTTGATTTTGACTTGGAATGTCGGGTACAACAAGCTTGCCGTGAGGGTATTCGTCGAGGTTGGCTGCGTTCCGCTCATGATTGTGCAGAAGGTGGAATTACTGTTGCTCTTGCAGAATGTTGTATTAATAGTAGTCTCGGTGCCCAGATTCATTTGGAGTTACCAGCAAACAGTTCTCAAAGATGGGATGAAGTACTTTTTGGAGAAGGTGGGGCAAGAATTATAGTTTCAGTTGCGTTAGCTCAACAACAAAATTGGGAATCTTACTTACAGGAACATCTCAAAGAAAACTGGCACAAAATTGGCACAGTTGGAAACTCCCAAACAAATTTAGGGGTATTTACCATTGATAATAAAACTTTAATAAACGTTACGATAGAAGATGTAAGCAATCCCTATTATCAATCAATTACTAAGCGTTTAGCGGTGCATCAACAGCTAAATACTTAATAAATAACCGAATAATAGACATTGCACGATTAGCATGACTGAGCATAAATACTGTACTGTGGTAAATAGATGGTTAAGAATTAATTAAATTTTTCAAATTCTTTAACTATTCAGTTTCACAATCCCAGTGGCTTGACGGGCACCTTTAAAAGTTTTTTCTTCATAAAAAGTTTTAAGGCAACCCTTGACATCATCATCAGGAGCATAGCTAGAATGATTCCCCAAAATTCCAAAGCCGTCACTTCGGATCAATACGCCAAAATTAATCCCAATCAAACTAATATAAACGAACGTCCCGACAAGCAAGAAGAAGCTTGCGGCGTTTTTGGCGTGTATGCACCCGGACAAAACGTTGCCAGATTAACTTACTTTGGACTGTACGCCCTCCAGCATAGAGGTCAAGAATCCGCTGGGATTGCCACTTTTAAAGGCAAGCAGGTACATTTGTACAAAGATATGGGTTTAGTATCTCAAGTCTTTAATGAAACTATTCTTGATGAGTTACCAGGCAGTATAGGTGTTGGTCATACCCGTTATTCCACCACAGGTTCGAGTCATGTAGCAAACGCTCAACCTGCTCTTGTCCAAACTCGACTAGGTGAAATAGCCCTTGCACACAATGGTAATTTAGTCAACGCAAAGCAGTTACGCAACGAATTGCTCTCAAGAAGTTGTAATCTAACCAGCACAACCGACTCAGAATTGATTGCCCTGGCGATCGCCGAAGAATTAAACGACGGCTCGCAGTTATTTGAAGCTTCGATTCGGGCTTTTCATCGTTGCCGAGGAGCCTTTAGTTTAGTAATTGGTTGCAGTGAAGGTGTAATGGGGGTGCGCGATCCAAACGGCATTCGTCCCCTGGTAATTGGCACATTAGAGGGAAGTCCAACTCGTTACGTTTTAGCATCAGAAACCTGTGCTTTAGATATTATTGGTGCGAAATACCTGCGAGATGTTGAACCAGGTGAATTGGTTTGGATTACTGAAGACGGTTTAGAGTCCATTCAATGGAGTCAAAAGCAAGAAAGGAAGCTTTGCATCTTTGAAATGTTCTACTTTGCTCGTCCAGATAGCATAGTGAATGAGGAAAGTTTATATAGCTATCGAATGAGATTAGGGCGACGATTAGCACGAGAATCTCTAGTTGATGCCGATATAGTTTTCGGAGTTCCAGATTCAGGAATCCCAGCTGCAATTGGTTTTTCAGAAGTTTCCGGTATACCTTACGTAGAAGGATTGATTAAAAATCGTTATGTAGGAAGAACCTTCATTCAGCCCACCCAAGCAATGCGCGAATCAGGTATAAGAATGAAATTAAATCCCCTCAAAGACGTATTATCTGGTAAAAGAGTAATTATTATTGATGACTCAATTGTGCGGGGTACAACCAGTCGTAAATTAGTAAAATCCTTGTACGAAGCAGGAGCAACCGAAGTACATATGCGGATTTCCTCCCCTCCAGTTACCCATCCGTGTTTTTATGGAATCGATACCGATAGTCAAGATCAATTAATCGCTGCAACCAAATCAGTAAAAGAAATAGCCAAACACTTAGAAGTAGACAGTCTGGCATATCTAAGTTGGGAAGGAATGTTAGAAGAAACCAAACAAGATACAAATAGTTTTTGTTCCGCTTGTTTCACAGGAGATTATCCCGTACCAGTACCCGAAAGACTCAAACGTTCTAAACTAATCTTAGAAGAAGCAGTAGTTTAGTAACTTTCGATTGAATCTAGATTAAATTGGGTTTGTTTTTTCAGAACACTATAAATCGTTAAATCATTGATGTAGAGACGTAGCAGTGCTACGTCTTTTTGATTTGTTTATAATAAGAGATATAGCGAATTTCAATCTCGTGCCATACATTCTGAACCTCACCCCTAATCCCTTTTCTTAATTTGAGGGAGTTAATTATACAGTTATTAGCTGTATGTCTATAAAGCTGGCTTCATAATTGCTTCAGAAATAGGGCGATGAAAAAAATATTGATTTTAGCTGCCAATCCCACAGATACTTCTAAACTGCGCTTGGATGAAGAGGTAAGAGAAATTCAAGCAGCACATAGAAAAGCTAGGAATAGAGAAGAGATTGAAATTTTTAGTGAGTGGGCTGTACGGGTTGATGATTTACGTCGGCATATACTATACCACAAGCCGAATATTGTTCACTTTTGCGGGCATGGTGCAGGGGATGATGGTTTGCTGCTGGAGAATCAATACGCACAAATGCAGCTTGTAAGTAGCGAGTCTTTGGCAGGTTTATTTAAGTTATTTGAAGATGTGGAATGTGTGGTGTTGAATGCTTGTTATAGCGAGGTGCAAGCAGAAGCGATTTACCAACATATTAATTGTGTAATTGGGATGAATTATAAAATTGGGGATAAAGCAGCAATTGAGTTTGCTACTGGTTTTTATGATGCTTTAACCAATGCGAGAAATTATCAAGATAGTTTTGAATTTGGGAAAAATGCCCTTGATTTAGAAAGCATTCCCGAATCGCAAATCCCACAAATCAAGATTAAAGATATTTCTAAAAGTTTACTTGATTCAGATTTAATAGATAGTCAATCACAAGAGAGAAATCAAAATCACAATACCAATATAAACAGTGGTAATTATAACGAGAATATTCAAGGAAATTATATTCAGGGGGATTATTATGAATCATCATCAGAAAAACCTTTTAAACCCATCAAATATATACCGAAAATTGGTAATCCTAACTTTGTTGGACGAACATATGAACTAGGAAAAGTTCACAAGGAATTATATCAACAAGAAAACAACAGAGTCGCTATTTTTTCTGTATCTGGTATGGGTGGTGTCGGTAAAACTGAATTAGCGATACAGTACGCACGAAAATACTACGATAATTATTCCGGTGGAATTGGTTGGTTTAATGTTAGAGATGCAAATTTAGCTGCGGAAATTATTCAATTTATTCAGTTGCGAATGGGTTTGGAAGTTCCACAAAAGGATGTCCAAAAAAATCCGCTGACTCTAGAACAACAAGTAGCTTGGTGTTGGCAAAATTGGCAACCACCCGAAGGTTTGGTGTTGGTAGTATTAGATGATGTTACAGAATACAAGGATATCAAAAAACTATTACCAAGAACTGATAATCAACGTTTTAAGTTATTAATCACAACTCGTCAGCGACGGTTAGATACTAATTTAGTTGATATATCCCTTGATGTACTTTCAGAAGATGAAGCTTTGTTGCTGTTGAGAGGTATTTTGGGTGAGGATGATTCACGCATTGACAGGGAACTTGAAACTACGAAATATTTATGTCAATGGCTGGGTTATTTACCTCTTGGTTTGGAATTAGTTGGACGATATTTGGTAGAAGATGCGGATTTATCAATCGCTGAAATGTTGGAAGAGTTGAAAGAGGAGCGATTGGAGAATGAAGCTATCAATCCAGAGTCAGAAGATTTAGAAAACACAGAAATTACAGCTAGATTAGGAGTTCAAGCTGCATTTAATTTAACTTGGGAAAAGCTTGATTCTAAGACTCAGGAAGTTGGAGAGTTATTAAGTTTATTCAATCCAAATACAATTGCTTGGGATTATGTAGAGTCTGTTAGCGAGTCGTTAAGCTGGAAAAAGAAAGATGTTAGAGATGCGAAAAAGCAACTTCATGGACGCAATGTCATTAAAAAGTTAGAAGCAGAAGAAGCTAGCTATCAAATTCATCTTTTAATTCGCGAATTTTTACAAACTAAATTACAAGCATTACCACTTAAAAACGAGTTAAAACAAGCATTTTCCAGCAGTTTTATCGAAATTGCTAAAACAATTCCCTATCCAGCAACTCTTGAAGTTATCAACTCAGTCAAAAACGCGATTCCCCATTTAGCAGAAGTTGCTGAAAATCAACTTGATGCAGTCAGCGATAAAAATTTATCTTCGGTTTTTCTTGGTTTAGGAAACTTTTACGAAGGACAGACTTTGTATGCTTTAGCTGAAGAATGGCTTTACAAATGCGTGAAAAATCTAAAATCTCGTTTTGGAGAAAATCATCTTGCCACTGTAGACAGTTTGAGCGAATTATCTAAAATCTACTATTTCCAAGGAAAGTACGATAAAGCAGAACCACTAATTATCCAAGCTTTGGAGTTATCTAAACAGCTACTCGGAGAAAATCATCCCGAAACTTTAGGTTATTTGACAAATTTAGCTCGACTCTACTTTGATGGAAAAAGATACGATAAAGCAGAACCACTAATTATCCAAGCTTTGGAGTTAAAAAAACGCTTTCTGGGAGAAAATCATCTCGAGACTGCAACTAGTTTGAACGAGTTAGGTAGACTCCGTACTGAGCAAGGAAGGTATGATGAAGCTGAACCTCTTTATATTGAAGCTTTGGAATTATATAAACAGCTACTTGGAGAAAATCATCCTTGGACTTTAACCAGCTTGAACAATTTAGCTTCACTCTACACAGGCATGGGAAGGTACTCAGAAGCTGAACCGCTTATTAAAGGATATGTGGAGTCAACTAAACAGGTAATGGGAGAGAATCATCTTAGTACTGCAATAGGGCTGCACAATTTAGCTTCACTCTACTCTGACATGGGAAGGTACGATGAAGCTGAACCTATTTATAAACAAACTTTGGAATTAAAAAAACAGCTACTCGGAGAAAATCATCTCTCCACAGCAAACAGTTTGAGAAATTTAGCTACTCTCTACTGGACAATGGGAAGGTACGACGAAGCTGAACCTCTTTTTATCCAAGCTGTGGAAATTGTGGAACGGGTTTTGGGAGAAAGTCATCCGACTACGGTGAAGTATCGGGGAGATTTGGAAGATTTTCGGGGAAAGCAGGGGGAAGGTGGGGGATGATTGCTTGTTTTTGTCATTGTCATTGCGAGGAGGTACGACGAAGCAATCGCAATAACTCGTTGATAATGAGAGATGCTGGGATTGCTTCGTTCCTCGCAATGACAGTTTCGCATTAACTCGTTGATAATGACAGTTTCACAATAAACCATCATACAAATCACACCATTGTGGATTCATACTGTTAACTAAATCAATTTTCTTTTGTCTTGAGCCAGCTTTTATTTGTTTTTCTCGTGCTATTGCATTATTTATATCGGTTAAAACTTCATAATAAACCAGTTTATTAACGTTGTATTTTTTTGTAAAACCAGCAATTAATTTTTCTTTATGCTCGTAAACTCTTCTAATTAAATCATTAGTAACACCTGTATAAAGCACGCTATTATATTCATTTGTGATTATATAAATATAGTATTGTTGGCTCATGGATTTTAATTACGCTTTCGCCTTTCTCATCGCTTGGTTTCTTTGCTTTAGTTGACGAAAAACTACTTCTCCATCAATAACTTCCCCACGCTCGGAAGCTTCAACTCCAACTATAATTTCCCGTTTCAATTCTTCAAATCTACCTTTATAAATCTTTTCTCTTTCCTCTAGCAATTTAATACCCGCAATAATCATTAAACCTGCTGTTGATAGTTGATAGTTGATAGTTGTTAGTTGATAGTTGTTAGTTGTAAAAATTTTGCCTAATGCCCAATTACCAATTACCAACTACCAACTACCAATTACCAAATTAATTTTGCAATAAAAATTCAATTTTAGGTAATAACGGATCGCTCACCATTCCAATACCATTAAAACTCCACCGTTGAAGTACAGTTTTTAGCTGAGTACCCGAAACAGTTTCTACACCCAGACGGTTAGCCAAATCGCCAGCATGAGTATTGATATAGCTCAAAGCATCAAAATTTTCGCGAAATATCAACACAAAAGTAGCCGCATCATCTTCATTAGGGCGTGCTGCTAAATAACGCCCATCAGCTTTAGATCGAATTAAATAATAAGTTTCAGACAACATAAAAAGAGTTAGGAGTTAGGAGTTATGAGTTAGGAGTTAGGAGTTAGGAGTTAGGAGTTATGAGTTAGTAAAATACCTGTAGTGGGAGCATCTTGCTCCCTTATTATTTTATTCACCATTCCTTTCTTTTTATTCTCCCCAATGCCCAATGTCCAATCCCCAATGCCCAATGCCCAATGCCCCATGCCCAATTACCAATCCCCAACTACCAACTACCAACTACCAATTACCCATTACCAACTTACGATTTCCCAAGCGTAATCCTTGGATCGGCAACTTTGAGCAATAAGTCAGCTATTAAATTACCAACAATTAACAATACTGCACTCATTATCAAACTAGCCATTAATACATATATGTCTTGAGCGCGTACTGCTTGCAATGTTAATCTACCTAAACCGGGCCAGTTAAAGAAAAACTCGGCAATAAAAGCACCGCTTAATAAGGCTGCTAGTTCAAAACCTAATAAGGTAATTAACGGGTTAATGGCATTGCGAAGCGCGTGAACGTAGATCACGCGATTTTCTGGTAAACCTTTGGCACGGGCTGTTTGAATGTAATCTTGACGCAATACATCTAACAACTCCCCGCGAGTGATACGCTGCAACCCAGCAAAACTGGTAATGCTTAAAGCGATAGTGGGTAAAATCATGTGCCAAAGAATATCAATCATTTTTCCCAAAGGTGAAAGTTGAGCGTGATAAACGCTTGTCATACCTCCAACTGGAAATAGAGGAGTAGTAATTTGAGCGAAAATCAGCAACAACAAAGCTGTAATAAAGCTGGGAAAACCTTGTCCGGCATAGCTAACTACTTGTAATATTCTGTCAATAGCCTGATTTTGTTTTACGGCAGCAAAAATGCCCAAAGGAATGGCGATCGCCCAAGTGCAAATTAAGGAAGCAAAAGCTAAAAGCAAAGTTGCGGGTACTCTTTCCCATATAAGTGAAGCTACCGAACGCTGATAGAAAAAACTCGTTCCAAAATCTCCTGCGGAAATAACTCGCCACAGCCACAAAAAATATTGAATGTGCCAAGGTTTATCCAAACCAAACTGTTTTTGAAGCTCTAAAATTCTTTCTTGAGAAATTGTAGGGCTTTGTCGCAGGCTATCTACATAATCACCAGGAGCCAATTGAATAATAATAAAAGAAACTATCGACGCTAAAAAAATTGTTAGCAGCGCCTGCAATATTCGTTTAACAATATAAAGAAATGTTTCGCTACTTACTATTTTAACTAAAGCATCTCGACTAGAATCCCAAAAGCTTTTTGACGTTGTTGCAGTCATAGCACCTGAATTTAAGGTTAAAGGTTAAAGGTCAAAGGTTAAAGGTTAAAGGTTAAAGGTTGAAGGTTTAAAATTTTTGCTCCTAACAACTAGCAACTAACCACTAACTATTAATATTTAAAAGGTTGAAGGTTAAAGTTTAAAGGTTAAAGTTTGAAGGTTAAAAACTCCTAACTCCTAACTCCTAACTCCTAACTCCTAACTCTTAACTCCTAACTGTTTTAGTATTCAACAAGAGTAATAATAGGTACGTCTGGTAATTTTTTACGACCTTGTAATTCTTGTAGCTCGATGATAAAGGCAAAGCCGACTAATTCACAGCCTACCTTTTGAATAAGTTCTGCTGTAGCACAAGCCGTTCCACCTGTAGCAATTAAATCATCGGCTATTAAAACTCGACTCCCCGGTTGTAAAGCATCCTGATGAACTTCTAAAGTATCCGTACCATATTCTAGTTCGTATTCAATTGCATAAATTTCTGCTGGTAATTTACCTTTTTTGCGGACGGGGATAAAACCGGCTCCTAATTTATATGCTAAAGGTGTCCCGAAAATGAATCCTCGTGACTCCATTCCTACTACAAAATCTGCACTCATCCCATTATCAATACATTTTTGCGTAAATAAGTCAATCGTGTATCTTAACCCCTGGGCATCGCGCAGTAAGGTAGTAATATCCCTAAACATAATTCCGGGTTTAGGGAAATCAGGAATGTCGCGAATTAAAGATTTTAAATCCATAATATAGAAGAGTCTACAATTAGTACGGTTATTAAATTCTTACCCTAAATCTTGGTTGTAGGGAACCGAAACAGTGCTATGGTTATCAATTGAATAAAATATCTTACGGCTAAGAGTTATCAATAGAAAACGTTCATTAAAGCCGGTTTTTAACTTTATTTTTAACGTCTTTTTAGTCTATGAGGTCTAATATATAAGGTCGGGGACATTTTTGCGATGGAGGTAAAAAAATAGTAGATCGGTATTATTACAAATGACTTTACCAGCTTACTCGCGGCAGAATAATGAAATTGACAAGGTTGCAGCTATCGTATGTTAATACGCCGCTCCCCATACAACAAATAAGTACATTCATATGTATGGTTATTGCAACAAATTGTTGATGTTAGCTGTAAAGAAGAACCCATAAAGGTTTAGGCTATAGTGGAGCTAACTTTCTTCGCGAAGGGTTGCCGGATCTTAAACGTGTAGCAGGAAATTTGCTCGCATTTATAAGAATCTAACCCAACTATCGGAGTTGCGATCGCACTACCCAAATTGGAAACGGATGAACTAATAATGCTTTAAAATTTCGATTTTAGGTATACGGAAAGCTTGGATATGAAACAGTAATTAATGTATATATCAGGCAGTTGGATTACTGCCATATGCCAACATATTTATATTTGGCTACCATAGTTTAATTAATTTTACCTATTTTTCTAAGATAGCAGCCTAACAAGGAACTGATAAATGAATGTTTCCGCTCCTTCAACGCCGATGAACAGTTCGGCAGAACAAGATTTACCAATGATTCTAGACACCTTACCCGATCCAGCAATAGAGGCTTCAGGGTGTCCTCGCAGAACTAGACAGCAAATTGACCTTATTTTACTTGCAATTGAAGCTTTGGATCTTGGCGGATCTGAGGCAATTTTGGCATTTGCTCAAGAATTGGATCTTAAAGGTATTATCAAGGATCGAGTCAATTTATGGCGGATGCGTAGCACTAATCCTTTACGCAGAGCTAATATTCGCCGTCCTTTAACCATTATGGAAGCAAAAGCTTTAGTGGTAATTTCGTGCTATTTGGCTAGACGGTTGACGGTTGTAATTCGTCAATTGTTAATGATAAATCAACAAATGGTTGAAAAGCAGATTCCTTTGGAACAGAATTTGCGTCTGTCTAATTATTTAGAAAGATTCCGAGCGCATTTTAGAAGCCGCATGAATAAAAGACGTTCTGGATTAATGGCGCTTAATTCTGACGATAAACTAAACGAATTGGCTGTAAATCTATTAGGACAGTTACTTTTCTGTACGGGAACGGCTGGAATGCAGCGCTTCTGGATTAGTCTTTTTGATGGTGAAGTGGAATGAATATTCAACGTAAATATAGTTTACCTAATTGCACGCTACTTTTAGAAGGTTTAAGCGATGCTTCAAAAACCACGCAGTTTCAGGAAATGCGTCCGGAACTTTCTATTCTGGTAAATGCAGAATGTACTTTATCTGGCTATACCCAAAGTTTAGCGGGTGGTAGAGATTTTTTTGAAAGTTTGGTTAGAGCGGTAAGTGCCTATGCTCAAGAGTTTTTGAGTAATGTTTCTAACCCGCAAGCTCATAATTCCGAATCGGAATTAGTGCAACTGGAAAAAATTAATGGTAATAGCCATAAATTAAAAGTACGTTCCGACATTGCTCCAGGAGATTTGAATAATGGCAGCAATGGCAAACAAACTGTTGAAGTTAATTTAAATTCAGTACAATTGTTCGACTTGGTAGAAGCGGTCGATCAATTTTTTGCGGATACTCAAACTTTACCAGAATTGACGCTGGAACTACAACCAGTTGCTAGACCTCATAGTGCTGTTAGTGGTGCTTTACTCGAACAAGCAGTACCCGCCACTGTTGGAATTGGCACTTTAGCTGCTGCTGCAATCGCATTTAATTTAATGCCAGCACCAGAATTTAAAGAACCAGTTGAAGCAAAAGACAAGACATCAACTACACAAACTGTTGAGTCTGCTAATAATTCTAATAATTCTAATGTTGAGCCAAAAACTGAAGCTAATAAAACTCAACCAACTGTAACCCCAACGCCAGCAGTATCTGA
>JBCCLY010000023.1:0-14539 GCA_039026655.1 Cyanobacteria bacterium P01_C01_bin.38
AATATCCAATTTAGAGGTTTGAAAAATAAAGGTTAATAGTTAGGAGTTAGGAGTTAGGAGTTAGGAGTTAGGAGTTGGGAGTTAGGAGTTAGGAGTTAGGAGTTAGGAGTTAGGAGTTAATAGTTAAGAATTTTATTTCTTCCCAATTACCAACTACCAACTACCCATTACCCAATCCCCAATCCCCAATGCCCCATGCCCAATCCCCCATTACCCAATTTTCAATTTTCAAAATATCATTTCTTCTAAAGCCGTTTGTAAATTCTGGGTTAATTGAGCTACAGATTGTTTTGCACCCTGACGGCTTTGTTGATAAATGTTGGCGCTATCGCTCGCTGAAATTGGTTCTCCTACAGTCACCGTAGATTTGCGTAATCCTAAACGGGGACGACGAGGACTTTTGTTACCTTTAATTCTGGCGATGGCATCAAATAAAATTAAACTTGTTTCGGCTAATCTTTCAAAACTAGGTTTTTCTTTAACATAAGTAGCCGTCATTACCACAAAAAGTTCCACCAAGCGCATATGCAGCATTCTTAAATCGGCTTCCGCTGCAATCCAATCTGCTAAACCTCGTTTTACAGCTGATAAATTTTGGAAATTATCCTTTTCTTCGCGGTAAATATAATTCCAACCAGCCTCTTCTAAACGTCTACAGCGCTCAATTATATTTCCCTTCTTCTTAATCCCAAAATATTCTTCACCTACTTGTAAAGATACATCTAACAATTGTTGCAGTCTGGCTGTGAGATTTTCTTCTAAACTAATAGAATTATCGGATAAATCTGGTAAATCGCGATGATAAAAATAACGATAAAACTGTTCCATTTCTCCAAGCAGGTATTCTCCCACTCTTAATAAACGGTTTGAATAAAATTCTGGTGTGCTGCTAGCAATTTCTATAGTTTGTTTAGATAAACCACAATCCGCTTCTAACTTGTTTAAAAGCCGATCGAGCTTTGACCATTGAGGATTAATATAAGAATACTGAATATTAATAGGAAGAACAATAACCCTTTCAACACGATTAGCCTTTGCTAAATCTTCCGCACACCAAAACGCTAATTGAGCTACACCAGGTTCGAGAGGACTAATAAATTCACTATGCCCATTTGTCGCACCTTCAGGAGCAACTACCAAAGGAAATTTACCATCAATTAATATTTCTCTTACTTTTTTAATTGCTTGCAAATCCAGAGCTTTTCCTCTATGTACCGGAATACCTCCTAACCTAGAAAACAACCAGCCCAGCCAATCACCAGCCCAAATTGTCATTCCCCTATCGTACATAAAATGACAGTTAATAGGAGATTTTAATTTGATATTTATTTTACGAGCAGTCTTTGGTATCTCGCGAGAAAATAAATATAAACCAGTAAGTGGATCGTCCACTTCACAATGACGAAAGGCGAGGATAAGCCGAATCTTACCTATTTGGAATTGATGGTAAAGATTAACTAAAGTATCTCCATTGATTGTTTCAATTTCCTCAATTCCTGCTGGTAGCCAAGGCTGCAACCGAAATCTTTGCAAAACAGGCAGCATCCAATGGATAAGTCGAAGAATTAAAGAGTTGAAACTTGGAGGAATAAAATCTAATTTTGGTTGAGCGCGTTGCATATTTTAGTTGATAGTTGTTAGTTGATAGTTGGTAGTTGGTAGTTGGTAGTTGGTATTTGGTAGTCTGATATCTTGCACCATTCGCAATAGCCCAAAGAAACCCGGTTTCTGTTCGTGAAAACACTATTATCTCGTTATTTGACGGACAAGAAACCGGGTTTCTGACACTGGTGCAAGATGTGAGTAGTTGGTAGTTGGTAGTTGGTAGTTGTTAGTTGTTCCCTATGGGAGCATCCCAATTTTGAAAAATACAATTTGGTAGTGCGTTAACGCAGTGTTTCTGTAAGGAAATGCATCTTGCTCGCTGTGTATATCAAGCGAGCAAGATGCTCGCACTACAAAATATAAATTTACACATTTAGGATGCTCCCATTCCCCATTCCCCATTCCCTACTCCCTATGCCACAATTCTCTACTCCCTGTTCCCTACTCCCTACTCCCTACTCCCTACTCCCTATTCCCCATTCCCCATTCCCTCACATCATTATTCCCGAACTTAATAAATGTCTTTGTATCCAATCTTCCATATCTCTTAGTACCTCTTGGTAGTTTATATCGCTGTGAAGCTCGTGATAGCTACCTGGGTACTCTTGTCTTTCTTTGTCAGCTAAAGTTAAGCGCTCAAAAAAAATTCGGCTGCTTTGAGGTAATGTAACTCTATCTGCACCACCATGAAGAATTAATAGAGGAACTTTTATTTCTACTATATGAGTTTCAATCCATTCAATAGTATTTAATAATTCTGTAGCTAATCTAGCAGTACC
The DNA here is from genome assembly GCA_039026655.1 of Cyanobacteria bacterium P01_C01_bin.38. GTDB lineage: Bacteria > Cyanobacteriota > Cyanobacteriia > Cyanobacteriales > Nostocaceae > Rivularia. The sequence goes on from JBCCLY010000023.1 coordinate 2,385, forward strand.
TCGGCTATGGCGTAGCGGATCTTCTTTAATAGCGGCTACTGCTTTTGGATCGCGAGAAGCTGCATTAAAATCTATTCCCGTAGCTAAAGAGAAACGAGGCAAAATACCGGACAATATTTTACCAGCTAATAACTTCCAAGAAGAAACTCCTAATTCCAAAGCTGGAGCCAACAATATTAAACCTTTGAGTTGCAATGACTCTCGTAAAACATAGTCTAAAGCAATTGTTCCACCCATACTTTGACCAATAATAAATAAATTTTGGTTGGGTTCTTTAACTTTGACTAAATCTAGAAATGATTTTAAATCCTCTCGGAATTCTGCGAAACTATTAATGTAACCTCGCTGCCCCGGCGATCGCCCGTTACCACGCAAATCAAAACTGTAAACAGCGTAATTATGCTCGATTAAATATTCCACCATCAGCGGAAAAATGCCGCTATGCCCTCCGTGCCCGTGGATTATTATTAAAACAGCTTCTGGAGAACCTTGAGGATGCCAACTTTGATAATACAAATCGAGTCCTTTCCCACCCTGGAAAGTTCCTTGTAAATTATTATTTGTCATTATTTTGTCATTATAAATAATCTATATTTTCAGGCGTGTTGATATTTCTTAATATTCTCACATCAAGTACAAAAAAGTAAATAAGAGGGAATAGGGAATAGGGAACAGGGAACAGGGAATAGGGAACAGGCAACAGGGAGCAGGAAATATAAAAAGTATTTGTCAGTATAATAATTTTTGAACCGTATAAAATTAGAAAAAAAGATATAATAGAATAAATACCTTATGTATAGTTTATTTTTGTTTATTTATCGTCAATTATTTTTATTTTAATCTCAATAATCCAACTCTATTATTTTGGTTCCCCCAGTAGTTAGTATGCTCGAGTATTTATCGAAAAAATCGGAGATATTTTCACTATAGGCAGCATCCCAATCCACAATAATTATCACATTTAGAAACTAACATTACTAATACCTTCTTTCTGCTCTAAGTAAGTCGGCACGAATAAACAGAACTATGTTACAGAATGTTTTTTGGCTTAAAACCCTTATTTCTACTGCCTACTCCCTACTCCCTACTCCCTCGTCATAGTTACAATTTTCAACGCCAACCTACTTATTCCCTATTCCCTAATTTGATAACTGATTATGAACATAATTTGGTTTCGTCGAGATTTACGTTTAAGCGACAACGAAAGCGTTATTAAAGCAGTTGCTAACAATGCAGAAGTTTTACCATGCTTTATTATCGATCCGTGGTTTTATCAGTGGAAAGACGTTGGTAAATCACGAGTTAGATTTTTATTTGAATCTTTAGAAAACTTAGATGAAAATCTACATAAATTAGGTAGTAAACTATATTTATTTGAAGGAAATGCAGCGGATATTATCCAGCAGCTTACCCGCGAATTACAACAGCAATCCTATCAACCAAAACTGTATTTCAATCTCGACGTACAGGTAGAATACGGCATTGCCAGAGATAAATCAATAGTAGATTTCTATCAACAGCAAAAACTAGAATATCATATCGGTTTAAGCACCTTTATCCAACTACAAGAAAATCGCGAAGAATGGTTTAAAGAATATTATTCTTATCAAAGAGATACCCTGCATCAAACTCCTACTCATATCAACACGCCACAATTATCTTTAAACGTACCGCAACTAACAATAGAAGAATTAAAGCAGAAATATCGGACTTTTTGGGAAACAGAAAAAGTTTATTTCCCCGGTGGAGAAACAGAAGCAACTACAGTCTTAAATTCGTTTCTTTCGAGCAGATTTAAAGGCTATCACTGGAAAGTATCTCGCCCTTGGATGGCACAGAAAAGAGCAACATCTCACCTATCACCGCATTTTGCCTTGGGTACAGTTTCCACGCGCACCGTATATCAAAGAACTAAAAAACGTGCTGAAGAATTAAAAAAACAACCTAAAGCAGGATTTTCCCTTAAAGCATTTAGAGATAGATTGCGATGGCATGACAGTTTTACTCAACGCTTGTACTCGCATCCGGAAATAGCTTACACCAATCGCTTTCGGGAATTTGACGAATACTATAAACCAGGAGAATTAACATCTCAGCAGCAAGAATTATTTCAAGCTTGGTGTGAAGGGATGACAGGTTTTCCAATGGTAGATGCAAGTATGCGTCAGTTAGAAAGAATGGGTTGGATGAACTTCCGAATGCGAGCCATGTGTGCTACCTTCTTAACCATAAACTGTGGTGTTTCCTGGCATCATGGCGCAAAACACTTCATGAATTATTTAGTAGATGGAGACTTAGCCATTAATAATTGGCAGTGGCAAATGCAAGCAGGAATAACAAATCCCCTCAGCGACACCTTCCGTATTTATAATCCAACTAAAAATATTAAAGAAAAAGATCCCGAATTAAACTTTATTTATCATTGGATTGAAGAATTGCGCGGCTATAGCTTACCAGAAATACTTGCTGGCGATTACATGAATCATAGTTACTATCCGCAACCAATAATTGATTGGTCGCAAACGCGTAAAATTAACGGTAAAATAGTTTCTAATTTACGTAAAAAAGTCAAAGAAAGATTGCTTTCGGAAAAAGGCGAAAAATATTATAATGCAACTGCTACAAAGCGCACTGTAGAAAAGTATCGTGAAGCTAAAGACAGGCAGTATCGTGAAGTGCAAGATAAAGAAGCTCAGATAAAAAGTTCGTAGTAACTGATATCTTGCACCATTCGCAATAACCCAAAAGAAACCCGGTTTCTCGTCGTGAAAGCACTACTATCTCGTTATGAAACCGCAAAGAAACCGGGTTTCTGATACTGGTGCAAGATTTAAGTAGTAAGCGATTTATCGTTTTTAGGGGGCTAAAGCCCTTACTACAAACCTTATGACAATTAAATCAACTCTCTAAATCTCCAACTTCAAAAGTTTGATTTCCCACCGTTACCTTATCCCCCGTGACTAACTTTCTACTACGACGAGTTTCCAATGTACCATTAACCTTGACATCACCATCCACAATCATGTGTTTAGCTTGCCCTCCCGTTGAAGCTATACCTAACAACTTCAGAAATTGATCGAGTTTTATCATAATCAATTATCAATTATCAGTTATCAATTATCAGTTATCAGTCATCAATTACCAGTTACCAGTTAAGAATTATCTTCTTCCCATCTCTCCATCTCCTCAATGCCCAATCCCCAATCCCCAATGCCCAATCCCCAATTACCAAATTAATGAAAATATCGCATTAATATCGATTCTAATTTAACAATGCCGATTGGTTTACTTACAAAATCATTCGCTCCAGCTTGGATAAAACGATTGCGGGAATCATCATTATCTTCACTAGGTGTCATTACTACGACAATTTTACCTTGTAAATCTGATGTTTTTCGCAATGAAGCAAGTAAATCTAAACCGCTAACATCTCCCAACACAATATCTAACAAAATTAAAATTGGCTGATAAATGCGGACTTTTTCTAAAAATTCTTTTCCATCTGACATCCACTCTACTTGATAGCCAATAGTTTGTAAATAATCTTGTAATAAGGTGCCGGTATGCTTGTCATTCTCTACTAGCAAAATGCGTTTATTTCTAATAGTCTTTTGGGAAAATACAGGCTGATTAAATTTATGAACTTTTTCTTCCCACTTTTCAATAAAATTTTCTTCTTGAAATTCACTATCGGGAAGAAATAAAGTAAACCTACTACCTTTTTCAAATTTTGATTCTACCGTAACATCTCCACCATGCAAACGGGCTAATTTACGAGTTAAAGCTAAACCCAAACCCGTACCTTCATACTGACGATTTAGCCGAGAATCAAGTTGTTTAAAAGGTTCAAATAAATATTTAAATTGATCGGATTCAATGCCAATACCGGTGTCGCATACTCGAAATGCAATTCCTTGCGGTAACTTTGTTACTTGCAACGAAACTTTTCCTTTAGCAGTGAACTTGATTGCATTGGAAAGTAGATTCAGTAGCATTTGTTTGATTCGTCGTTCATCAGCAGTACAAGTATCTGCTTTTTTATCGATGGAACAAGTTAAATTTAATCCCTTTTCTTCAGCACGCTCGCGTACAGTTGATATAACATAATTACATAAATCTTCTACTTGTAAAGGCATTAATAATAAGTCTTCTTTTCCTGCTTCTATCTTAGAAAGATCGAGAATATCATTAATTAGTTCTAGTAAATGTACGCCACTACTATATATACAGTCAATATATTCTTTTTGTTTATCATTTATCGCACCAACGATTTCTTGTTGAAGCAACTGCGATAAACCCATAATTGCATTTAGAGGAGTTCGCAATTCATGGCTCATTGTTGCTAAAAATTCGCTTTTTGCTCTACTACCAACTTCCGCTGCTTCTTTACTTTCTCTGAGTTGTAATTCTATTTCTTTACGTTTGCCGATTTCTTCGATAATGGCAAGAAAGAATTTAGGTTTACCACTTGAACGTACAATTAAAGAAATGCTTAAATGAGTCCAAACTGTACCGCCATTTTTATCTAATAGCTGTCTTTCTATTTCTAAATGTTCAACTTTTCCTAGCATCAGTTGCTTGTAAAGCTCGACATCACCATTATCAAAGCAAATATAATCTGCAAAATTTTTATGGATAAGCTGGCAATCGCCATATTTCAAAATTTTAGATAGTGCCGGGTTTATATCAACAATTTCCCCTTTAATATCTACTAAGCAAATACCCATAGAAGAACGTTCAAAAATAGCTTTAAATTGTGCTTCACTCTGCTTTAAGGCTTTTTGTGCGGCTTTTCTCTCGCTTGCTTCTATTGCTAATGTCACAAAATCTGCAATGGAATTTGCAAAACTTTCTTCTTCTAAACTCCATTGACGACTCGAATTTATAACTTCATCATTATATACATGACATACTATACCTACTATACGACCTCTAAGCCAAACAGGTACGTTTAATACAGATGTAGCACCAAATACAGAAAGATAAAATTTCGATAGTTCCTCAGCTATATTGGTTTCTGAAAGATTATTTATAGAGTGAATACCTTTTTCTAAAGCTGCAAAATAATTAGGATAATCTTCCCTTTTTAAAGCAGTAGATTTTGAATGACTTTTGTTTTTTCGATCGTATAAATCAAAGCTTTGCATTAGAGAATAATCTTTATCGTACAGCCAAACACCGACTTGCTTAATATTTAAAGTTATTGCTGCTGCTCGCGTTATTTCACGTACCGAATCAATTATATCCCCTTGAATAAAAGCTTTACTTCTAGCTAATTTTACCAAAGCATTACTTTGCTTTTTTAATAAATTTTCTCTCTTTTGAAACTCTGTAATCTCTCTTACTGCCATCACCCGTATTTCTTTTGATCCATTAGAAATTGTTTTAGCCTGTATTTCCGCTGGAAATGTAGAATAGTCTTTTCTTATTGCAGTGACTCTATACGGTTTTTCATAACCATTAAAAATATTTTGTTTAATTAATTCTTGCGATTCTGGTGTTACTAATTCAAACCCATTTTTACCAATCAACTCTTCAAACTTGTAACCAGTCATTTTTGCTAAAACATGGTTTGCATCTAAAATAATTCCTCCTTCATGCAATATTATTCCTTCAAAAGTGGCTTCAAATAAAAAACGCCATCTAGCTTTCTCATTGTCTTGATTCTGAGAAGAATTATTATTAACTTGAATACTTTTAAATGAATTTGTGCGTTTTCGTCTCTCAACCGCAGATATTAACCTACGTTTTAGATCGCGACTATCGGTATCTTTTATAACTACAACCTCGTCAGCGCCCAATTCAATAGCTTTTTGCAGAGCAACTTCATCTTCATCTTCACTTATCGCCACAATCGGCGTATTAGCAAACAGCGAATAAATTGAAGAAATAATCTCAAAATGTTGAATATTGCTTACTGACAATTTTAAGATTACTACGTCAATAGATTCTTCGTACAATACTGACTTAGCCTCAGAAAACCCATTTACCACAGTAATTTTATGAGGCAAGAGCATTAGCTGCAACCATTCAATATCCTTCCGATCAGTTTTTACCAGTAAGATACTATAAATATTTAATGTCATGCTCGTCACCAATAGAGCAGTTATCCAGAATCACGACGCAATCGGACAATATTAGTGTCTCATAAGTAGGTCGGCGTTGAAAATTGTAATTAAGGCAAGGCAGTAGGCAGTCGGCAGTAGGCAGTAGAAATAAGGGTTTAAGGGTCATTTACATTTTGTTATATAGTTCTGTTTTTTTCTGCCGACTTACTTAATAGTTACAAATTTGTTCAAAATATATCTTGCGTGTATTTACGTAGAAACTTTGTAAAGCTATCCGAATTTATGTATTAAACACTATCATCTAAATAGCTGCAAGCATTTTTGCTTTTTACTAACTTACTTTAAGCTTTGTAACAAATATTTTATTTAATTACTCGTGCAAAATTAATTTAACATTTTGTTTGGATAGGGAATAGGGAACAGGGAATAGGGAACAGGGAACAGGGAACAGCGGAAATTGCGGTTTTGGGGGTTTCCCCCAAGAGCAAATTTCCAAGAGAGGGAACAGCTATATAAGTAAGTCGGCACAAATAAACCGAGCTATGTAACAGATTGTAAATTACCCTTAAACCCTTATTCCTATTCCCTATTCCCTATTCCCTATTCCCTATTCCCTTGTCCGGCGTTATGATTTTCAACACCAACCTACTTAACTGTGGGGTAAATATACAATTAAATTTGCTTACCTACTTAACTCTAAATAAATCCGCCAAATACCGCTAATTTATAGTATTTCCAAGGCACTGTTACGGGATCAAATCCGGCTTTAACGAGCATTTGCAATTGTGTATCTAAGGTTGCTAATTGATCTTGACTGGAGTGCCCGTAGCTAGCAGCATAATCTACAGAATCGCTATTACTTGCTAAGCGAGAGCGAACTTCTTCTATAGTGGCTCCTTGTTTATCTGCCCATTCTTTGCCTACAGTTTTATATATTTCTTCTAATATTGGCGATTCTGATAAAACCGGATCTGCATTCCAAAAACAACCACCTTTATTAAGACTTTTACCGATGCGTTGAAATAACTTTGCTTTCATCTCGTTGCTCAAATGATGAATTGCTAATGATGAGATGCAAGCATCAAATTTCGTACCAATATCAAATTTATCTGGATTATTAGCCCATTCGCCGAAATCGGCTTCTACACCTTTCCATTGTTGATAACCTGCTTCAGTCATCTTTTTTTGAGCAAATTCAATCATTCTCGGAGAATAATCCAGAGCGATAATTTCCGCATTAGGACAACGATTGAGTACTTTCATGCTGAGTTCACCCGTACCGCAACCCAATTCCAAAATACGACGAGAAGTAGAAGGAATGCAGCGAGCAACTGCTTCGAGCATTTCCTCATAACCGGGCATTAGTTGCCGCATACCAGCATCAAAATCGGTCGTTTGAGCGAAAACTTCACCCGGAAATACTTGTTGTGGCATAGATTTTACCCTGAAAAAGCAGCATCAATATAATCATGCATCAATTTTTGGAATCATTGCACTAAACGGTACACCAAAATTGCGGAATTTCTTTAACATGGTTATAGACCTCACTAGTTTTGTGTGGTTGTGTGTTGTAAAACTTAGTTGTAATTTGTCGGGGGTTAAACCCTTGGCATTTTTTTTGTCATTAGTTAATCGTTTCTTAGTAAGGACTTTAGTCCTCCGCAGCGATAAATCTCCCCACGATCAAACCTATCAAATTAAATGCAATCTAATACTACGTCTGATTGAAATCCTTATCAAAATCCAAACTGCTGTATAAAAAATACAATATCTATCTTTAGTTAGGTTTAAATATAATTCTTTAGATAGATACTACATTTGTCAATTGACAGATTGCCAAATCACAAGAGCCTAAATTAAAATTTTGTTAATCTATAGTGGTTATAATTTTTTATAATACTTATCTTATTATGAGCAAATTTATTAAAATATATTTTTCTAATACAAGTGATATCTTGCACTAGTATCAGAAACCCGGTTTCTTGTGGATTAGAAAACGAGATAATAGTTTTCTCATGGGGAGCATCCCGATTTTGCAAAAATAAAGTTTGTAGTGCGTTAGCGAAGCGTGCGCGAAGCGCACGCTTCTTGCACGAAGCGCGAGTAATAGCGAGCAAGATGCTCGCACTACGAAAAAATAAATTTACACATTCGGGATGCTCCCTTCTCATGATTAGAAACCGGGTTTCTTTAGGCTTATTGCAAATGGTACAAGAAGTTAGATACAACTTACTATTCAAATAATAAATTAACCTCTTTCAAACTTTCGTGTAACTTATAAGTGAATTATTTATGGATTGGATAGAGACAATAACAGACGGTATCAATGAATTGATACGCAGTGCAGTTGTAATTTTTCCAGCATTATTAACAGCACTGATTATTATATTGTTGACTAGATTTGCTGCTCAATTTGCCCAGAAAATAACTGAAACAATAGCAATTAAAACAGTTAGCAGTAAATCTCTACAGTTTTTGATGGTGAAAGCCGCTTCTACTTTAACTTGGATTGTTGGCATTTTACTTGCTTGTGTAATTGCCTTTCCGGGTTTGAGTTTGGGAGATATTGTTGCTACTCTTGGATTAAGTTCTGTAGCAATAGGTTTTGCTTTTCAAGATATTTTCAAAAACTTTTTTGCTGGTATTTTGATACTATTGCAGCAACCTTTTCGGATTGGCGATCAAATAGTTGTTAACGATTGCGAGGGTACTGTAGATCAAATTGATATTCGCACTACCGAAATTATTACTTATACTGGAGAACGAGTTGTAATTCCCAATTCAACAGTATTTACAAGCATAGTTCGAGTCAGAACAGCATTTCCTCACAGACGTACCGATTTAGCTGTAGGTGTAGATTACAATACTTCTTTATCGCAAGCATCTGACATTTTAGAAAGAACAATTTCACAAGTCGAAGGAGTTTTAGATAAACCAGAGCCTGAAATTGATTTAGTCAGTTTTGGTGATAGTTCGATCGATTTCCTTGTTCGCTACTGGACTTCATCTCGACAAAAACAAGTTCGTCACGTTCAAACTAAAGCAATTCTAAGCATAAAACAAGCTTTTGACAAAGCCAACATTAGCATCCCTTACCCAATTCGTACTCTGTACTACTACAATCAGGAAAAATACAACGATTATATGCCCGCTTCTAATAATGGTAACTCTTCGCAAGATGATTTTAGCGATAGTTATAGACAATAATTGATAAAAATCCCATAAAATATGTGCGAAGTTGGGAACTCAGTACCTAATGGTCATCGAGGAAAACGAGTTGGCACTTTTAAGTGTCGTCAAAATGAATAAGAGTAGCCATCACATGATTGTATTTTTTTGCAATTTTTATAGCTAATGTCAGTTACTGTGCCAGTTTGAGTAGAGATATTAAAACTACCTCTACTCCTCACAGCTACTCTGCCTATATAAGTTCCAGCTTTCTTACCTGTAGTTACTACTGCTTTAACAATATCGCCAGTTTTAAAACCTTTGATAGTTTTCACTTGAGGTCGATAACCTCTAGCAAATCCGTGTTTGTTAGGAATTATGTATTGTCTATTCCCTTGTCCGGTAGATTTAATTGCCAATGGCTGGGTAGCATAAAAAGTTAAATTTTCTACTTCTCCAACACAAGCAGCATCAATATGGTGTTCTTTTGGTAAACCTAGCCTCACTCGATTCATTTTGGTTTCTGCTCCAGTTGCTGTTTTAGTTGGCAGTAGTTTAGATAAGACCTCAACAATCTTATTGCGAGTACTGTTAACGACTGCTGCATCTTTTAATGGTTTTTTAGCTTCAGACTTTATCTTTTTTAACAGTGTTGGTTTTTTCTTTAAAAACTCTTCTATTGGTTTATTGCCTTTCTTTTGATTGCATTTTTCGCAAGCTAAACATAGATTACTAGGTCTGTCACTACCTCCTTTAGACTTTGGTTTAATATGCTCGATTTGCAATGGGACATCTTTTTTTCCACAATAAGTACATTCTCGTCCCCATTTTTCAAGCAAATATTCGCGGACGGTATAACCTTGTAAAGTTCCTTGTTGATACTTGACTCCAGATATGTCTGGATTTTGCATCAACGCCATGTCAAACTTTACTTTTTCAATCCAAATCTCAGCAACTGGAGAATATCTCATTAATCGCTTAACCCAAGTTTCTACTGTTTGAACTCGGTGCATCAATGATGGAGCTAACCAGCCGATCATACGTTTGCGATTATCAAATCTTGGCGCTCTGTAACGAGTTTTACGGCTTCTACGTCCGCGACGCATCTGAGAACGATGTTCAAGAGCATCTTTTATCTTTTGACCGCGATGTTCTATTTGAGCTACCCAGATTACTAAGTCTCCAGAAAGCAAGGCAAGTCCGGTCGTTTTAGATCCGGGGTCGATTTTTAGGGTTAAAGGATAAATCGTTGGGTTATCTACCTCACGATGAAGTATCAATGTAAACGGCAACATACGAAATACTGCCGCTTTACCTTTATCTAATAGATTACGTGCTTGTTTTGGTGTGATTGGATTTAATGGTTGTTTATTATCGTCTATCAAAAAAACTTGCAAGGGTTGGTTAGGTTGCATGATTAATGCCTCTAGTTAGAGTAACGTAAGATCCGCTCATGTTCAAAACTCGCGCGCCTTCTAAGTACCGGCTTAACCCCTGCTAGACCTACTTAACTTAGAAATCTTAGAGCTACAGGCTAGCGAACCCGTAGGTAAGTACTTTAACGATATTTCAAACGTAGCGCCGATTCCGAAAAATCTTTGCTTGAACTGGTCAACTCAAGAGCTGCACGACTAAGCCTGAAGCTCCCGGCTTATAGCCGGGGGTTGCTGACTCAAAATCTAAAGCCTGGTAAAACGGTTTACCAGGCTTTTCGATGAAGATTTATTAAGGTCAAATCTTTGTTTATAGTGAATGATTTAAAGAATTGAGAATTTCAAAAACTAAAGTTTACTTAACTCATAGCAAACAACGCATTTATTTATTTTCCTATTTAGGAACTTGGCTTACCAGAATTTGGTATATGCCCTTTTTTAATGCCGAAATTTACTTGGGCTTTGACCGGAGACACATTGTCACTTAGCCCACTGAGTTCTCGATGTCTTGCTTGTGCCTTACTTATTAAGTTATCACCTCTTCCCAAGAATGAAACCCCTTATTAACTCAAGTTTACGAGTCTTTAAATTTTGCAATAAATTGGGGATTGGGCATTGGGGATGGGGCATTGGGGATTGGGCATTGGGGATTGGGCATTGGGGATTGGGCATTGGGCATAGGGAAGTTTTTATTTAATCCAAAATCCTAACTCTTAACTCTTAACTCTTAACTCCTAACTCCTAACTCCTAACTCCAAACTCCTAACTCCTAACTCCTAACTATTACCAAGTCCACATTACGGGGCTGTCGTCGTGATGGGTGGTGACGGTTTTTCCGATAGCGTCTATTTGTTGTAATTCGTCTGGAGAAAGTTTTATTTCGGCAGCTTTGGCATTTGATATGACATGTTCGGCAACACGGGCACCGGCGATCGCGTTAGTTTGAGGTTGAGCGATTAACCATGCGAGTGATAGCTGTGCGAGGCTGCACTGGTGACTTTCGGCGATTGGGCGCAGTTTATCTAAAGCTTGTTGGGCGCGTTGCATATTTTCGCCTTTAAATAGCTGGTTATCTGCGCGGTTATCACCTTTTTCAAATTTATGGGAAGCATCAAATTTTCCAGTTAGTAATCCTTGGGCTAAAGGAGAATAAGCCAAAATAGAAATATTGTTTTCAATACAGTAAGGCACTGCATCATTTTCAACTTTCCGCCAAAATAACGAATACGGTGGTTGCAAACTATCAATTCTGCCGTACTTTGCAGCTTCTTCTAATTGTTTTTGAGAAAAATTTGATACGCCAATTGTTCGGATTTTACCTTGTTCTTTTAAATGGTTGAGGGCGTTCATTGTCTCTTCTATAGGAACAATTTCGCTATTTAAAGCACCACTGGGCCAATGAATTTGGTATAAATCAATGTAGTCAGTTTGGAGATTTTTTAAAGAACGTTCGCAAGCTTCGATTACTTGTTGATATTTTAGATGA
>JBCCLY010000024.1:0-14506 GCA_039026655.1 Cyanobacteria bacterium P01_C01_bin.38
AACAAAAAATGCGGGGAGATTTAATTTAGTCATAAGTAATTTTGAATTCTTCACCTCTCCCTAATCCACTTCTTACCCGCAGCTTCTGCCGCTTCTGCCGTGTAATAAATCTTGCTATAACTAAATACCGAATCATTAGATATCACCCGAAACTGCCAGTATTTTGATTGGGTGTAGAAAACTATCAAAGTATAATTGTTAATCCCTATTACTTTATTGATAAGGTTTTTTAGTCATTAGAAGCGATAATCCACTAGTAGGAGTTAGCGAAGAAATCGCTGCCAACGTGAAATACTAAAACACTCGTCGAACTTACCAGAAAGTTTGGTGGGTTCCGAACATCCTACCCTACCAGCCCATTCCTCGCTTCGTGCTAGAAATGCACTCAAGTCTTGTTGTACTTTGCTCAGTTCCGCTTCAAACTTGGATTTTTCAAAGTCTATATGAAATGCGAAAGGCTTTTGTATCAGACCACACGCGAACCAATTCCTTCACCTTTTCAACCCACGGATTTGGATCGTGTCCAAGCCAAGGTGATTGACCTTTTTTCATGAACCTTAACCAATCTCGCCACCTTTCTAGTCCACAACAGCAACTTGGGCTAATTACTTTATTGTTAGCAGCCCTAGCCTGAATACCTCCAGGTAAAACCAAACTTGGAGCTTGAATAACTCGGTGTAATACATCATTCGCGCTACCCTCACTTAAAATGTCGTTGTAATCGACTAGTTGAGCAAAGACTAAACCGACTTCCCCGTCTGTCATCTTGCCAGATAGTCGAATGAAAGAAAACGGTTTATAATCAGCAACAGCCCACGGATATAGTGGTTCGTTCTCGTTGTATGGGGCTTCCACTACAGCTTGGAGTTGGGAATTAACATTCATATGCACGCCTGCCTTTTTAATGTACAAACATAAAAAAGTTGGGAACTAAAAACGCTCGAAAACCTTGATTCTTCGTTCAATACTAAATAAATTATTCATAATAAACTTGGAAACTGATTTAGCTGCGGAGTTCTTTCTACAGCATATGATAATAATAAAGGTGTCAACTGATATAAAAGTATGCAAATAGAAGCTAGATATTTTATTTAAAAATAAGCGCCGTTACTTAATTCGTCTTACTTGCGTACAAAATAATTATAGAGCTTTACATTTTAGTTTCCAACTTTATTATCTGCTTTCCAAGTTTATTACATTTGTACATTTAATTGGGATTATACGACTACTTTTCTATGCCAAAAGCCCAGTCACAATTGACCGGGCTTTCTTCGTTGGGGTATGTCCCAGTGGCTTTTATAGAAATCATTTATAAGGGTTTATTCTGATGTTTACTTCCGTGCAAGAAAGGTGGATTTCGGAAAATTAGAAATGGTCTTACTTCCTTAGCGAACTCTCACTGTTTTTTATGATATAGTCCTGCTACCCGACCACAGTCCCGCCTAGGACGGCACGGTTTTCTTGTCAAATGTTAGGAGCAAAGAGGTAGCTGCTTTCTCTTTGTTATTAACCATCACCGGGCAGGATTCTTGCGAGGCATTACCCCACTCTAAGCACTGTTTTATAAGGGTTTTCAATAATTTGAATAAAACGTTTCTTACTTTTTAACTTACTTGCTTGGAGAATGAGTATCAAAGCTTTTTAAAGTATCTGGTGATTGGGAATAACTCGAAGCCGACTTTCTTATAGGACAGAAATATTTTCATTTTTCTCATCTAACTCTTAATAATCCCTCAGTTACCAATAATTACCATCTCAGTTTCATCCCCGATATTAGTAATTAACGAAGAGTCTGTAGGAATTTGGTGCGAGGAGTTTAACGCTACCTTTGGCTTTGCTAGCTTGCTCCCTGTTTAGTAGTTGACGGTTGTCAGTTAACTGTTATTCCCACCTGACAGCTGCTCGTACTTTACCGATTTTAAATTCACTTTTAAGATTTATATTTATTTTCTTACCGCTTTCTTAAGCATACACACCATTCCATCAGCAGTTTTCTGGGCAAAGCCGGATGCTGCTGTTTTTGTATCTTGCTTATGTAATGCAGTATTTACTTAATAAAGTAATGCAGTAATGCAGTAATGCAGTAAGTATTTACTGATTAGAATTAATGCAGTAATCAATCTGGACATACAAGGTATTAATCAAACTTTTCCTTAATTACTTAATGCAGTAGTTACTGAATGCAGTAATTACCTAGTAATTGCATTATCTATTGTTATCTGGTATAAAACGCATTATTCCAACATAAATATTAACTGCTCAATGCAGTAATTAATGCAGTAATGCAGTATGTCAGTAATATCGTTAATTAACCAGAAAGGTGGCTGTAGCAAGTCCACAACCGCCGTGCATCTAAGTTATTGGCTATCAAGTAAAGGTCATTCAGTACAACTTATAGATGCCGATGCCCAAGGTAGTAGCTCTACGTGGCTTTCTTCTATGGAGGATAATCCGATACCAATTACGGTGTTGCAATCTCCAGATGAATTGTTAGAACAAATTCCAGAATTAGCAGAGCAATGTGATTATTTAGTTGTAGATGGTCCAGCGGGTTTGGCTGAATCTAGTAGGGCAATTTTATTTCGTACCGATTTAGCGGTGGTTCCTTGTCAGCCGACTGGGTTGGATTTGCAATCAGCTAGTGATGCAGTGAGGTTGATTAAGCAAGCTCAATCTGTACGCGGTGGTGCGCCCAAAGCTGCGGTATTTATTAGTCGTGCGGTGAAGGGGACAAAACTTAAAGATGAGGCGATTGCACTTTTATCTAAAACCAAGGAAGTAACCGTACTAAAAACTGTAATTCATCAAAAGCAGGTGATAGCAGATACTTTCGGTCAAGCTGCAACCATTTGGGATTTGTCGGGGCGTTCGGCTACTGATTCGGCGCGGGAGTATGAAAAGTTGTTCAAAGAAATTATAAAAATGTCCAAATGAATAAAAAACGTAAGTCACTCGATGATACATTGGCTTCGGAGTTTGTTTACGGTCAAAAGCAGGAGGAAAAACCACAACCAGCAACAACTCAAGTGGAAGAAGAAATAACTGAAGAATCAGAACCATTACCCAAAAAAACTACAACTCCGAAAAAAACGACAGATGCTAAAACCAAAAAAACATCAATCGTATCTAAGCTGAAACAAGATAGCGAAAAGGAACCAACAGTAAGGTTAACTGTGGATTTACCCCAGTCGATGCATCGTAAGTTGTCCGTGCTGGCTGCTAAAACTGGTAAGAAAAAGGCTGAAATCGTAAGGTTTTTGTTGGATGAAGCACTTGAGGAAGTTGATGATTAATTAAGTAATGCAGTAATGCAGTAAAGCAGTAAAGCAGTAAATAAGAAAAATTTTCTTTTGACAATGGAAAGTGCGTATGAAATACGTTTGGGTTAACTGATGTTGAGCAAACTTCACAAACACCATCACACGGAAATTGTACTGCATCATTTTCAAATACATAAAAAACCGTTATCAGCAATTGATAACGGTAATAGTAAAAAATTGATTGTTGAAACAATAACGGAGAGCCGTATTAAAAAGGGCAAAATTTAAGTATTCGGAAAAACTCTAAGTTCCTAAATTACATTGAAATCCCAAAAACTCAACGCTTCGGCTTCTACTCCAACTAATGTTGCTAAAACTTGGTTGTTGTCTTCAAGACTAATTAAGGTATTGTTGTCAGAACCTTGGGTAATAGCAAGTTGTTCAAAGTTCAAACCGTCTGATAATCCGAAGTAATCTTCACCTATGACAAAATCATATATAGTATTTGTTCCGTTATTAGCGAGGACAAACATATCAATTCCGCTACCACCGTATAAGGAGTTATTACCAGTTCCACCATTCAACACGTTATCTCCGGTAACTGCATATAATTCATCATCACCTTCATTACCGAAAAGATAATCGTTCCCTTCTCCTCCTACCAATTTATCGTTACCGTTTCCACCGATAATATAATCATCTCCAGCAAATCCTTCTAAAATATCGGCACCGTCTTCTCCTTCTAAACGGTCATTTCCGGCTCCTGCATTTAAGGTATCGTTACCGACACCACCATAAAGTTGGTCGCTACCTTCACCGGAAGTCAATTTATCGTCACCGGAACCACCTTCTAAATAATCATTACCAGAAGCAGAATTTAAGGTATCATTCCCGGAGCCGCCATAAAGTTGATTATTACCGCTACCAGAAGTTAAATTATCGTTACCGGAACCACCCTTGAGTAAATCATCTCCCGAACCAGAATCTAAAGTATCATCACCGTTTTGACCGTAAAGATTATCTTTCCCATCACCACCAACTAAATAATCTTTACCGTCACCACCTTTAAGATTATCGTTTCCTTTACCTCCATCCAGGGAATCTTCTCCTGCTTCACCATAAAGGAAATCATTCCCATCGCTGCCAATTAAATTATCGTTATCATCTCCACCATAAAGTTGGTCATTACCGGAATTTCCAACTAATTTATCTTTACCCGAACCACCTTCAAGGTAATCGTTACCGGAACCACCATCTAATTCATCATCCCCAAGTTCACCATAGAGTTGGTCGTTACCTAAATTTCCTAAAAGCTTATCGTTACCGGAACCTCCCCAGAGGAAATCTTCACC
Organism: Cyanobacteria bacterium P01_C01_bin.38; assembly: GCA_039026655.1. Taxonomy (GTDB): domain Bacteria; phylum Cyanobacteriota; class Cyanobacteriia; order Cyanobacteriales; family Nostocaceae; genus Rivularia. The sequence goes on from JBCCLY010000024.1 coordinate 4,613, forward strand.
ATTACCACCATCTAAATAATCGCGACCTTGTTTACCGAGAAGCTGGTCATCTCCATCCCCACCAAATAAACGGTCTGAATCCTTACCACCGTCCAAATAATCAAAACCTGCTTTCCCGTAAAGCCTATCGCTTCCATCTCGACCGTAGATAAAATCATCATCTTCACCACCGTCAAGGAAATCGCTTCCAGCACCACCGTCTAAATAATCGAAACCTTGTTTACCGTAAATACGGTCGTTTCCTTCGTTTCCATATAATTCGTCTTCGTCAATTCCTCCGTCTAAGTAATCATCGCCGCTATCTCCGGTAATCAAATCATTTCCTTGCTGTCCGTACAAACGGTCATTATCTTCTCCACCGGAAAGTTGGTCATCTCCATCTTCACCTTCAAGATAATCGTCTCCAACTTCTCCTTGTAAAGTATCGTTTTCGGTTCCACCGTAAAGATTATCTTTTCCATCACCACCTTTAAGTAAATCTTCACCTTGTTTACCGTAAAGTTGGTCATTACCAGAATTTCCTTCCAAAGTATCTTTATCAGAACCACCGTCAAGTAAATCGTTACCGGAATTTCCTTGTAAATTATCAGAACCTTCTTGTCCGTAAAGTTTGTCGTTATCTTCGCCACCGGAAAGTAAATCGTTGCCTTCTCCACCTTCTAATAAGTCGTCACCACTTCCACCTTCTAAAGTATCCTTACCTTGCTGACCATATAATTGGTCTTCATCTTCACCACCTTTAATTACATCGTTGGCTTTTCCCCCATCTAATAAATCATCACCGCTTCCACCTTCTAGAGTATCTTCACCAATTTGACCGTAAAGCTGGTCGTTGCCAGTATTACCCGCGAGAGAATCATTACCTTCTCCCCCTTCTAAATAATCGTTACCAGAATTTCCTTCTAAAGTATCAGAGCCTTCTTCACCATAAAGCTCATCATTCCCGTCACCACCTTCTAATAAATCGTTCCCGCTTCCAGCTTTGAGTAAATCTTCACCAGCTTGACCTTGAAGCGTATCGTTTCCATCACCAGCTAATAACCTATCGCTACCTTCCCCACCGTCAAGTAAATCATCCCCAGCTTCAGCTTTGATGAGGTCGTTTCCACCTAAGCCACTGATAATATTATTTTGATTGTCACCAATTAGTAAATCCTCGAATTCTGAACCTTCAAGATTTTCAATAGCAGTTAATTTATCACCCTTCGCATCTCCAAACCAACCTTTACCAGTGGTTAAACTGACAGAAACGCGATTTTCCGAAGTGAAATAAGAAGCAGTATCGTTACCTTCTCCACCGTCGAGAACATCTGCATCCCTTCCACCAACTAAGAAATCGTTTCCTTGTTCTCCTTGAATAGAATCTAAACCATCTTCACCAAAGATAATATCGTTTCCGTTTCTGGCTTCTACTGTATCGTTACCGGAGCCTGCGAAGATTGTATTGTTTTGAGAATTACCAGTAATTGTGTCGTCACCAGCAGAACCAGTTATATTTTCTATGCTGATTAAAGTATCGGTATCGCCGAAGGAATCTGTAGTTCTTCCTATTTCTAGATTAATATTTACCCCATCAGTTTCACGACTAAAACTTACACTATCGCTACCTTCACCACCGTCAAGAGTATCATTTCCTGCATTTCCGATAAGAAAATCATTCCCACCTAAAGCTTCAATTTTGTTATCTGAAGCATTACCAATCAAAACATCGTTTTGTTGGGAAGCAATGATGTTTTCTAAGTTCTTAAGAGTATCTGTAGTACCAAAACCGTCTGCTGCCGTACCTGAAGCAATTGTAAAATTAGGTTCTGGACTAGTTGGTATAGGATTATCAAGAAATATTGATTCGTGGATAATATCGATGGAATTTTCGTTCTGGTAGCTGCTGGTTTCATCGAGGTTTACGGTTACACTATTTGATGAGTTGAAGTATGAAACTGTGTCAGTATCACTTCCACCGTCAATGAGGTCGTTTCCGGCTTCTCCTATTAATAAGTCGTTACCAGTATTACCGTTAAGTTGGTCGTTACCTTCATTTCCATTAAGTGTATCTGTACCATCCCCACCGTTAAGGTTATCGCTACCATTTTCTCCAAGAAGATTGTCATTGTCCTCATTACCATTAAGCGTATCGTTACCTTCTCCACCAAATAAAGTATCGGAACCTTCTTTGCCTGAAAGAATATCATTACCAACTAATCCGTAAAATGTATTTCTAGATATATCTCCGGTCAAATTATCATCAAATTCAGAACCTTCTAAATTTTCAATAGATACAAATATATCGCCTTCTGCATCTCCACCATTACCAGTACTTGTGCTTAAATTAATTAATACGCCCGTACCAGAATTGGAATAAGAAGCAGTATCAATTCCATTTCCTCCATCAAGAGTATCTACTCCTGCTGCTCCAATTAAACTATCGTTTCCGTCGCCACCACTCAGAAAGTTATTGGCATTATTGCCTGTTAATGTATCGTTACCAGTTCCCCCAATAGCGTTTTCGATTTCTACGTTGAACGCGATCGCCAAATTATCAATTATTCGAGTAGAAGAGTTTTTTGTTGAACCAATTGAACTGAATTCACCAGCATTTAAATTGATTACCGCATCAAGTGATTGGTTTGCTGCGCTGATAGTATCATTTCCACCCGTATCCCAAATAGTTGCAACAAAAGGCTTATTCCAAGAATAAGTTGTATCCTCGCTACGAGTACTATTATTCGCACCGTAAAGAAGTTGAATTGCAGCAATATCATAAAGCATGGGGGTTTCAGGAAAAATATCACCATGCCCAGAAAACTGGTAATAAGACATTAATGAGTATTTGTAATTATCTTTTTTCCGTGGTAAATAAGGTTCTGGAGCACCACCACCACCAGCATTATAATTACCTGGGTGCTTTAACCCAAGAGCATGACCTATTTCATGTAATAAAGTTTGAAAACCCTTAGCGCCTTTTATTCCAAGATTTTGTGGACTATTATTTGAATCTGTATTGCTAAGAAAAACATCTCCATAAACATCAAATTTAATTTTTGCTAGCTTGACTACCGAAGCACCGGACGGTATTGGAATATCTGGTAAAACAGGAATCTTATTATAGATTTCTATAGGTTTTGTAACAGGAGCAAGATATTTATCGATAAAATCGGCAATATCTGTTCTTAGTTCATTTAATCGCCGGATAAGATTATCAGGTGGAGGGAAAGCACGTCCTGAAGATGTATCGCCTTGGTCATCTGTTCCAAAACGGATATCTGCCCCTTGAACAACTGGAAAACCGATTAAATTTCCAATAGTTTTATCAAGTGCTTTAGCAAAATCATCATATAACCCTAAGAAATTAAGAACATCATCAAGAATGCCAAAGTCTACAATGTCTGCAAGCCTAAGTAATACGTCTTCTTCACGTTTGAACTTAATGTCTGCGACTTCACTCCATAATTTCAAGGCTTCCTCCGCAGCATTTTTTTGAAGCTCATCAAATGGTTTAAAGCTATCTACATTTAAGCCACCAGCGTCAATTGTAACTGCTTCTAAGATTTTTCCTCCAAGATATGCTTCAGGCAAGGAAGGCATAAAATTATAAGTTATGGTATTGCCTGAAATAGCGGTTCCCCATTTTGGCTTACCTGGGTATAGTAAAGATTCTGCTCCGTCAACTATTCTTGCCATGATTTTAATTAGTGTAAAAATTTGAGAAATTGTTTTTTGCTTGGGTCTAATAAGGTATTATTTAGTTTTTACGAATAGGTAAATACTTATCTGACAAGCCCATGAATTACTAACATTTACATGAGGTTCAGTTAAATTTTGGGTTTTTAATCCTCACTGCCCTGGAATTATCACCAAAACTAATGAAACGAGAAAAATTTCCTATAATGTATGCACTGCGTCGTTGTCAAAACGGAATTCAAATTTTGCAAAGATTAATTAAACTCGACACTGACAATGATGTCATTGAAATCTTTATCCCCTCCATCTGGCAAATCTTCAAATCCGAAAACATTATTTCCTAACATCTGTATATGGTCTGAATTATCAGAATTTGCACTTAGATATGGGAAGTAAATTTCGGGATTATTACTAAAATCATCATCTACAAATGCATCATAATTACCATCAACAATGATGAATGGTGCAAATATTGAGCCTACTTCAAATTCACTAGTAAATATTTCAGTACCTTGGTTAGGAGCAATCAAATCAATTCCATTAATACGATTTCTCACTGCTGCTTCTGCATAACCTGCTTCTCCAGGTAAAAAATCGGCGTTCGCATCACCATCTATATCAATTCCACCATCTTCATTAACTCGGTAAAAGCCAACAATATTATCAAACTTAGCTTCACGATTCACGGTAAAGGTTGCATTTAACTTACCTGTAGTACTCCTAAAGTTGCGTAAGTCAATTACTTCTCCTTCTCCCTTATCTTGCCATTGAATACCAATAGGTTCGGGTTCTTGACTCAATTGCATTTCTATTATTGCATCATCGAATTTAGCTTCTTGCGGATTACTCTCGAAGCTTAGCTCAAAGATACTATCGTCATCGTTAAAACTTTCTACTTCCTGTACGGAATCTGGTGAAGGAAGAATTAATTTTGACAGGGGTAAGGTACCGTTTCGTAATTCTTCTAAACTACCATCCTCAATCAGTAACGGTAGAAAACGACTATCGCTATCAATCTTAAGCGTACTGTTAATGTTAGTTTCAAAACCATTTGGTGGATTTTCTGGTATGGAGAAAATACTACGAGCGCTTTCTATTATTGCTTGAGAATAATTTGAGTCGTCTGGGGTAATACCGTTTATAGTTCCTTCATCATCATCAACTGTAAAAAGTGCGACTTCCTTAAAAGTATCAGTCTTGGCATTTTTGAGACGAAACTGTATTAGTGCTGAATCACCGTTTAGTTTAAAAGTATTATCAGAGCTAATGCTTGAATTCAAATTATCGCTACTATCAATTCTCGTAACAAAAACATCCGCAAAAGAACTCGCACTTGTAAGAGCTTTATCGCCAAAATTAGCTGTTCCTTGGAATTCTCCGGTAACATTTATTGCACCTGATTCATCCACAGCAATATCATTACCTTTGTCAAATAAATCACTACCAAATTGATTTACTTTGACTACATTACCATTATTATCAAGCTTCAGTACAAAAGAATTTGACCAACCTTTACTAGTTAGAGTTGTTTCACCAAAGTTTACGGTTTTAGAAAAAGCTCCGGTAATATATATATTGCTTTCCTTATCAAGAGTTATCTTCGGTTCTAAATTGACAAAGTTTACGTTAAAACTTTCTGCCCATGTGACATTACCATCATTATCAAGCTTGGCGACAAAAATATTATCACTATCTTTAACGTTACTAGTTAAAGTTATGTCACCAAAAGTTATGAAATCAGAAAAAGTTCCTGTAATGTATGTATTTCCTGTTTCATCAACCGTAATACCAGTACCTTTATCAGAAGATGAACCGCCAAAATTATTTGCCCAAACTACATTACCGTTTTTATCAAGTTTGGCAACAAAGGCATCATCTTCACCTAAGCTAGTAATAGTAGGTCTAGAAGTAATACCACCTTCAAATTTTATTTCACCAAAAGCTGCGGTACCTGCAAATTGACCTGTTACATACGTGTTACTTGCTTCATCAACAGCTATGTCTAAGCCAAAGACATCAGATAAACCGCTTAATTTCTGTGTCCAACCAACACTAGCACCCCCAGGAAATACAGGTTTTGTAATCAAAGCAGCAAAACTACTAGTATCTGTACTGTCACTTAGGTATTGTTGTCCTACTAAATAAACGTCGCCATTCTTATCAACACTAATACCATTAGCTCTATCATTAAGAGAACTCCCGCTAAGCATTTGTGCCCATCTAACATCACCATTGTTATCAAGTTTGAGATAAAACCCATTTAAACTAGATGTAGCGAACTGCAAACATAAACGCCTCAAACCGCAAACAAGGCATTTTTGAAACCACATTCGCTGCAAATAAGAGGGGTCTCAAAACCACATTAGGTACAAATGAAACCACATTCGCTGCAAACAAACCACATTATTGCAAATGAAACCACATTCGCTGCAAATAGGCTATAAGTCTTATGCAGTAATGCTTAGAGCAGTTATCTTCTCAAATGTGTCCAAAAAATACGAACTTTTTGTCAGACATATATGTACATTTTATTTATATATAAACTGGACAGTTTTAAAACAGAAAAACTTTTAATGAGGTATCTCTTGAATTAGCAGTAAGTTTTATAACAAGAGCCGCAATTAAGAGATAAAAATTACGCATACAAAGGAATTCCAATTTTTAGCATCTGGTTCCTCAAATCTTCAGTTCGTCCAGGAGGCAACTGGGCATTTAAAAAGGAATTAACCTCCGTTACTCGTATATTTAATAACTTTGCTATAACTTTGGCACTATACCCGTGTCGAATTAATCGTGGTTCTAAATCATTAAGTCCAGCAGCCAAAACGGATTCTACCATCTCAATCGTGACGGGCTTAGTTGCAGCCTGGTAGGCATTTTCAAAGCATAAACGTAAATAATGTTCAATTTGTAACGGGGTAGTCAATCGTTCTGCCAAAAACGCGATTGCCTCATCCGTAATCAAATCTTCAGGTAAAGAATCTTCGTAAATACACTCTCCTAAAAGCCATTTAATATACTCAGTCTGATGACCTCGGATACCCTCTAAGCTAAATACATTTGTTCTCGCCCCAATCTCTTCTAATGATGGTCGGCGTAAATCATTTTTTAGTTTGGGATGCCCAAGTAAGACCACAGATAAAGTACAACCGTTCTGGTGTACTAGTTCAATTAAGCGCTTAATTCTGACTAACGTACTGCTATGAAGGTCATGAGCTTCATCTACAAATAGCACTACGCTTTTGCGACATTTTTGAATCAACGCTAATAATTTCCGTTCTCTTTGTTCTGGTTGAGTCGGTGGTTTAGCATTCTTTTCCGTACTCAAATCGCAAAACAAAGCAGTCATTAAAACTCCCAAATTGACCTTATCTTTGTCAACTGCGAGACTATGGGAGATAACAATATCTTTTTCTGAAGCTAATTCCTTCTTTAACCGCTGCAAGGTAGTAGTTTTACCGCAGCCAACGACACCTGTTATCGCAATCAAGCAACTTTGTCTAATTTGTAACTTTAGTTCTTTGAATAAATTCTTTTGGTCTTCAGTTTCAAAATACCCTACATGGTTCAAGGTACGTGTAAGACCGAAATAAGTCATGACATCACTCAACATCGTTCGTACCTGGTAAGGGATTGAAAAAATCGCGAACCTGTTTCATGACCTCCTGTTTATTTAGGGTACTGGCACAAACCGAATCAACATAATCCATTTGTTCCGGCGTAAGTTTAGCTAAAGGACGTGCCAAGTAGTCGGCTATAGCTAGTTTTGCTGCAATCACCGTACTGAATGTCACCTCTTGAAACGGGTTATGGTCTTCAAAAGGCTGTACCTTGAGTTCAACAGTATCAGTTGTTTCACTCGGCAGTAAAAATGAATGAGCCACGTTAGATAAAGACAACTGTTTAGCCAAAGCTTCAATTCTGTCAGCTCGCTTTTGGGTTCGTGTTTTCTTGAAACTACGGTAGCGGTGTAGGGGAATTGGACCATCTATAGGAAGAAAAGGTCCGTAGCGACGTTCTCCATGTTCTACGTATAGTTCGTTATCGAACAATCCCCACCAAAGAACTACTGTCTCCCCAGCTAAATCTGGCTCAACTTCATAAGCTACCCCCTCAACCGTGACGCGAGCATCGATGCCCACTTTGCGGCGTTCGGGAGAGCGTGCAAAGGTACAAAAACGTTCCCAATTACACATCTCCCTAATTCCACCAGTGGGCAAGTTACCTACCCAATCTTCCATACGGGAATGGGATTCGCTACGATGCGGTCTTGAATTGTAATGCAGTAAAAACTTCATCAACCAAGCGTTAGCCTCGGCTTCCGTTTCTGGCTCGTGTAGGTGGTAGAGAGTTTCATGCATTTCTTTGACGGTACGAAACGGGCGTTCTACCTTGCCTTTGGAACGAGCCGTTACCCGTCTTCCATCTTTACCATTCGGCAAATGGGTACGTACATCAATCCCCAAATATCCCATAACTTTTTGAAACACCAAGCTCTTGGCAATTGGTCCGTTGTCCATGTACAGCATTTGGGGAATGCCTTGAAAGGGAAAGTCGGATTCCGTCTTTGGGGACATGGCAGCAAACATAAATCGCAATGCAGCTTCTACGTCCTCACCGTAAACACCGTGGTATTCCTGGTATGCAACACCACTACGGTCATCGACCACGCTATAAAGCATTAGAAGTGGATGCCCCCTTCCCGGTTCTATCCAGGCTGGTGATTTGACGTGTTTGAGGTCACTAGGGCTGAGGTCAAAATGCCAACACTGATTACTAAATTCTGCTTGGAAGCGAACGGCAGGTGGCTGTCGTATCAGGGTATGGCGGTCATAGCCCCATTTTTTGAGATAACGATTAACGGTAGTTGGTTTCAATAACCCTACTGGTGCCATAACATGACCGTCTGGGGTGCTGATTCCTTCTTCTTCCAATAAACGTATTGCTTGTACGGTAGATAAATGGCGACCTTTGCGATTTGAAGTGCGTATCTTAATAGCAGCAATGATTTCGCAGTAGCGTTCTAACCCATCTTTGGGAATAACACGCGGCACACCACAATCAGCACGACGCACTGACCGAACTTGTATATTCTCTCGTAGTGTCCTATACACAGTATCTTCAGAGATGCCATATAGTTGCGCTACTTCTTGGACTAATACTCGACGCTCCTTACTACGTGACGGTAGTTGGTCTAGGCGACGGCGTAAATCTACAATTGCTTCTGCTGGTATCTCTTTTTTAGGCATTCTATGATACAGACCCCACTTTATGTCTTGAGTGGAGGTGTTTCCGTTCTAACCAGTCGTAGAGAGTGGAAGGAGAACAATCGACAAGCTTGGCAATTGAGCGCTTGCTAATTCCTTTATTTAGATAGCTACGGATTTCTGCTTCCTTGGCATCCAGTTTCAAATGTGCAGATTTTCGTCCTTTAGGTCGCCCCAAGGTTTTCCCTTCAGCCTTACGTTTGGCTAGTGCTTCGGTTGTTCTGAGTACAATTAATTCTCGTTCTATTTCTGCTGCCAAACCTAAAACCGTTGCTGTAATCCGGCTTTGCATGGAGCCGTCCAGTACCATGCCTTGTTTGGCAATATGAACATTAATTTCTCGACGCACGCAGCACTCCAACATTTCCAATACCTGTAGCGTAGAGCGTGCCATGCGACTGACTTCTGAGAAAATTACTACATCTCCTGGTTGGGCAGTTTCTTTCAAAAGACGACCAATACCCCGTGACTCCCATTTCTCCCGTCCAGAAACGGTATCTTCTACAAATTGGATAGGACTTAAGGCGTGGGTGTTGGCATATTCTAAAATGCCGTGTCGTTGGTTGTGCAGGTCTTGTTTGTCACTTGAGACTCTTAAGTAAGCATAAATAACCATAAATATGCTGGCTGTCGGGAAAAACAGCTTCGCGATTTTAATCAAACGGATACGATATAAATTAAACCACGAATTGCGTACATATATGTCTAGTAAAAAAGTTCGTATTTTTTGGACACTTTTGTGAAGGTAATCGCTGTAATTATTGCTCTATGAGCTTTATAGCCTATTTGCAGCTAATGTGGTTTCATTTGCAATAATGTGGTTTGTTTGCAGCTAATGTGGTTTCATTTGTAGTTAATGTGGTTTTGAAACCCCTCTTATTTGCAGCGAATGTGGTTTCAAAAACGGCTTGTTTGCGGTTTGAGGCATTTATGTTTGCAGTTCCTTACA
>JBCCLY010000025.1:0-14431 GCA_039026655.1 Cyanobacteria bacterium P01_C01_bin.38
AGTTAGGAGTTAGGAGTTAGGAGTTAGGAGTTAAGAGTTAGGAGTTAGGAGTTAAGAGTTAGGAATTTCTACTCTTTTGTTTTCTCCATTACCAATTACCAATTACCTACTACCAATTACCTATTACCTATTACCAATGCCCTATTCCCAATGCCCCATCCCCAATTCCCAATCTTAAAACAACACCCCTCGAATAAAATCCGAGGGGTATTTTTGAAAATTCAAATTGCAATTTGCTTCAATAAGCGTCTTGCAATTCGTAAAAGTCTGGCGAAATATAATCTTTACGCAAGGGATAACCAACCCAATCTTCTGGCATTAAAATTCGCTTCAAGTTGGGATGTCCTTCGTAATTGATTCCGAACATATCGTAAGACTCGCGCTCTTGCCAATCTGCTGTTTTCCAAATCCAGTACACTGATGGTACTGATGGATTTTCGCGGGGCAAGAATACTTTTACACGTACTTCTTCTGGTTTGTCAGCATTATCACTCACTTTTACTAAGTGGTACATACTAACCAATTGCTCTCCGGGACCTAAATCAATGCCGCATTGACATTGAAGATAGTTAAACCCGTAAGCATACAAAGCAGTACAAATCGGTAGGAGAAAATCTGCCTCTACCTTGATAATTTCGACTCCAGCATGATCTGCTTCTAAAGACTCATGAGCAAAGTCGTTTTCAGTTAACCATTTGGAAACATTTCCCGCTTCAACAGGTGACTGTTCCTCGGCTGGTACTGGTTTTGATTCTTCAGCCACGTTCTACCTCCTCTTGCTTTTTAGAAGTCAATAAAGCAGGCGGTACTGGCATACCAATGCTTTCGCTTAATTCCTTCGGTGGAGTAAAGCGGGTTTCGGAGCGTAGATATTGACCTGTGAGGATTTCTTCTACCGGCTTCATGCTGTGAGTAGTGCTGTAATAACGATGAGTTTGTTTAATTTCACCGCGCTCCTGCATAGAGTCATCAGCAATCTTTTTCCGCAACTTAATAATCGCATCAATAATCGCTTCCGGACGTGGAGGGCAACCGGGTAAATAAACATCTACCGGAATTAATTTATCTACTCCCCGTACTGCTGTCGGAGAATCAACGCTAAACATACCGCCAGTAATTGTACAAGCACCCATAGCAATAACATACTTGGGTTCTGGCATTTGTTCGTAAAGACGCACCAACTGGGGTGCCATTTTCATCGTAATAGTACCGGCTGTGATGATTAAATCGGCTTGACGGGGGCTAGAACGAGGAATTAACCCAAAACGGTCAAAATCGAATCGAGAGCCAATTAAAGCCGCAAATTCGATAAAGCAGCAAGCAGTACCGAATAACAAAGGCCACAAACTAGAAAGCCGCGCCCAGTTGTAAAGGTCATCAACGGTAGTTAAAATGACATTTTCCGATAATTCTTGAGTAACACTGGGGCGCTGTATCGGATTGAGAATACGTTCTTGGTTTTTTTCTATGCCTTTTGTATTGTCTAAGACCATTCCAAAGCTCCTTTACGCCATGCGTACACTAGGGCAACTACGAGAATTGCTATAAAAACAAGCGCTTCAATAAATGCGAGCAAACCCAAACGATGGAATGCAACAGCCCAAGGATATAAGAACACAGTCTCTACATCAAAGACCACAAACACTAGCGCAAACATATAGTAGCGAATATTGAACTGAATCCAAGCTCCACCAATGGGTTCTAACCCACATTCATAAGTCGTAACTCGTTCTGGGCTGCGACTGCTCGGTCGCAAAAGTTTAGAAGCAGATAGAGCTAGTGCAGGCACCAGACTGCACACTATCAAGAAGCCTAGAAAGTATTCGTAACCGCTTAGGACAAACACAATAAATACAAATCCGTTATTGAGGTAATTTTCGTAATTTTCTTTAACATTCTTACATTATATCCACTTGGCAGTTCTGGAACTTAGGAAACAGACCCATCACAAGATTTGATTACTTTTCGCTTTTCATAGAAATACCCGACAATTATGTCATAATTTTTAACGTATATTTAAGCTTTGTTCCTAAAGAGAGTTATGAGCGAACAAGTTGTTGAAAGTACTGAATTAGATCGTTATGAATGTCGTGCCTGCGGTTACGTCTACGAACCGGAAAAAGGTGATGACAGTCATAACATTGATGCGGGTACCGCTTTTGCAGAATTACCTATAACTTGGCGTTGTCCAGTTTGCACGGCTAAGAAGAAAGCCTTTGAAAACGTTGGCCCTGCTGGGACTGCTTCTGGTTTTTCGGAAAACCTCAGCTACGGAATTGGCGTTAATAAATTGACCCCCGGTCAAAAAAATATCTTGATTTTTGGCGCTTTGGCTCTTGGCTTCTTGTTTTTTATCAGTTTGTATGGCTTAAAATAAGGAGCTACGTTTGTAAAGCAGGGCACATAATTTACTGTTACCCACCAAAGCTTTCAATACAGCAATTAAGAAAATTAATCAAAAGTAAACTGATAGAAATTGATAGAAATGTTGCCAATTATGAGAATTGGAAGACGAATATTAGCATTGTTGGCGATCGCCTTAATCTGTTTCGGTTGCAGTAGCGTTCCTTCGATGAGCTACAACCCTTGGGAGGTAATTTCTCTACCTACCGATTCTAAGTTATTTGATATTGCTTTTACCGATGACCCAAATCATGGTTTTATCGTTGGGAATAAATCTACCCTTTTGGAAACAAAAGATGGTGGCGAATCTTGGAATTCCCTTGCTTTACAAGTAGGTGATGAAAATTACCGCTTTAACGCAATTGATTTTAATGGCAATGAAGGTTGGATAGCTGCGGAGCCTTCTATTTTGCTACACACTACCGATGAAGGTAAAACTTGGTCGAGCATTCCTTTGAGCGAAAAATTACCCGGTAATCCCGTAAATATCGTGGCTTTGGGTAAAAATAAAGCTGAAATGGCTACTGATGTCGGAGCAATATATAAAACCGAAGATGCCGGTAAAAACTGGAGAGCGCAAGTAGAAGAATCTGTAGGTGTTGTACGTAATATCGAACGCTCCGAAGATGGAAGATACATCGCTGTTTCCGGTAAAGGTAACTTTTATTCCACTTGGGAACCCGGACAAATCGCTTGGGTTCAGCACGACCGCAATAGCTCTCGCAAAGTAGAAAACATGGGTTTTGCTGAGAATGGTCAAACGTGGATGTTAGCGCGAGGTGGACAGCTACAGTTCAGCGAACCAAACAGTTTAGAAGAATGGCTTGATGCTCAATATCCAGAATTATCTACAAGTTGGGGCTTACTCGATTTAGCTTACCGTACTCCATCCGATGTTTGGCTTAGCGGCGGTAGTGCGAACTTACTCCATAGCACCGACGGCGGAGAAACCTGGGAAAAAGATCGCGATGTTGAAGATGTCGCAACAAATTTTTACAAAATAGTTTTCCTATCTCCGAAGAAAGGATTTATTATCGGGGACCGAGGCTTTTTATTGAAGTATCAGCCTGATATTGCACCGTCATCAGAGGCATCTGAGGCTTAGTCAGTCAACAGTGAACAGTGAAGAGCGAACAGTGAACAGTGAACAGTGAGCAGTGAGCAGTTAGCAGCAAACAACTGATAATTGATAACTGATAACTGATAACTGAATTAATTATGAGAATTTGTTGCAACTTGTAACTCTTTCTTAAGTTTGTAGGATAATAAACACATACTTCAAGTTTTGATAGGTTAAGCAAAATGAGTGGAACTACCGGAGAACGTCCCTTTGGAGACATTATTACCAGTATTCGTTACTGGGTAATTCACAGCATCACTATTCCTGCATTATTTATTGCTGGTTGGTTGTTTGTTAGCACCGGATTAGCATACGATGCATTTGGTACCCCTCGTCCAGATACCTATTTCACTCAAGAAAGGCAACAGGTGCCCTTGGTGAACGACCGTTTTGAAGCTAAAAATCAAGTTGACATATTTACCGGAAAGTAGTTTTAAGTTATGACAAACTCAGATAACATCAACCAACCAATACAATATCCAATTTTTACCGTTAGATGGGTAGCGGTTCACACTTTAGCAGTACCCACCGTGTTCTTTTTGGGCGCGATTGCGGCAATGCAGTTTATCCAACGCTAGGAGATTTTCATGGATAGAAATACTAATCCCAATAGTCAGCCAGTAGAGTTAAACAGAACATCCTTGTTCCTCGGACTTTTACTAGTATTTGTTTTAGGGATTCTTTTTTCCAGTTACTTCTTTAACTAAGTTTACTGGCCACAGATTAATCTATTAATTAATCATTTTTTATTACCTGACTCGATGTTGTGATTAAGGAGGCAAGTTAATATCATGTCCGGAGGCGGAAAAATTCCCTTGTGGATTGTCGCTACAATCGCAGGATTGGGCGTAATTACTGTTTTAGGCATTTTCTTTTATGGTGCCTATGCTGGAGTAGGTTCTTCTATATAAGAAAAGCTTGAACCATTCAAACCGGCATCCGATTTTTTCGGTGGGTTTGATTAGAATTTAGAACTTGAAAACCGCCTATCTGTTGTAGATGGGCGGTTTTTGATTGGTGGTTATTAAGAAATGTAGGGAGTAGGGAGTAGCTTTCAAGGGTAGGTATTTAAAAATTAAGCAGTAGATAGGGTGATTAGGGAGACATGAAGTTGTGGAGTCAAGGTAGGCCAAGGCTCAGGAAAGAAAGCGCCTTTAGGTAGAGGAAGATGCTTTAGTACAGCAGCTTTAATAATCACAAATCCACGGCGGAAACAACTTAAACAACGATGAGGTGCGCTATTTTTGAAATTACGCCGTGCAACGTGATTTTGAGGTAAAGAATCCAAACAACTTACAGGCATATTTGCATCGGCACAACCACCGACGCTAACTTGCCACAAAGTGGCGATCGCCATAGCTAACCAATGCCTTTCGGCACGTTTAGGGTCAGTAATTTTGGTTTGGTGCCAAGCGAACCCACCTCTTTTACCGTCTTTAAACAAGCATTCAATCCAAGAACGCATTGAATACCAGCAGGCATCTGCAAGGTGTGGTTGTAAATCAGTTAAAATTAACCAAGGTTCGGTATAGCCTTCGTCATGACGGGCTAATAAAGTGCATTCAACTGGATTTGTTTTAAAACAGGTAACTTCATTCTCAAATGATTGACCTACTTGAGTTACAATCCCATTTAAAGGTAGCCAGCAATCTGTTCCTTTAATCTTGAACTGTCCTTGAAGATTAATTCTCATGAACGGATGCCAACCAATGGTTTTAATTTTTTTATACAACCATTCAGCATACAGACCTCTGTCCGTAGTCACAATTACAAACCAATCTTGTGGAATAGTTTCACTAATATGTTCAAATAATTCCTCCCAGTAAGGCTTCCAGCTTCCTGGTTTAGTGGCTTCTACAATTTTCCAAGCAATGGGAATTCCACAACCTCGGTAGACAATACTGATGGCTAATACTGTAAAACGGTCACTTAATGTTGATGCATCTGCGGCCAAAGCTAGGTGCTTTTCTCCAGCAGGCCAAAGGCTTAAAACCCTTGCGGAGTAAAGGGCTAAAACAAGATGTAACATCAATGCTTGCTCGACCTGTTTTTGTCTTATCTTCTGCATCCCGATACCATTCTCGCAATTGTTGACGTACAGTATTTTCTTTTTTACCTAGTAACTCCGCCAAAAATACTGAAACCGTTGTGAGCCCGCTTGATTGAGTCATAACAATGCCAAAAGTCCACATTGCTAATACAACTGCTTGAGGTTTTGTCAGATTTGGCATTTTTTCTACCACTTTTCGAGTCCATTCTCTCAATTCATGACTTTTACCTACTTGCATTCACCCTCCTGCACACCTGAAAATATTTGTGAGGTATTTGTGACTATTCCTATCAGATAAGTATTTTACCTGCTTATCTACGGCTTTGTTAAATACCTACCCTTGAAAGGTAGGGAGTAGGGAGTAGGGAATGGGGAATGGGGAATAGCTAATATAGAGCATCCCAATTGTTAAAAATTAAAAATTTGCGATTCTCTTTCTCTTGTAGGCGACGGGGGATAGAAAAATGATTTAACAGGCAGAATACCTTTCAAATAAAATATCCTGCCTGCTTGTTTACTTAAATCGAAACTTAACCGATATCATCGCGTTCCATGTACAACAGCATAAATGCCATTGCTACTGCTGGAAAAACAAGACCAGTCAAAGGAACGAGGACAGATGGCAGAAAAGATGCAGCCATAGTTAAACCTCCTAAAAAATCATATTGCAATTCAAAACGAGCTTACTCCAAATTGCACCGCCATAAGCCAAAATCGTACATATTTGTAACACAAAGTCTTTTTAGGACAGTTGTTAGTTGTTATTAGCAGCGTCACGGCACATAAAATAACTATAGTTTTACCGACTACCTATTACCCACTACCCATTACCCAATCCCCAATCCCCAATCCCCAATTCCCAATTTTTAATTACATTCCCAAGATTGTATCGAATTGAATATTGGGTAAGTCTGGGGGTATTACGGTACGCTGGATGGTAAATTTATGACTTTCTTGTTGGGTGCTTCTATTTATTGCAACTGCTTCTAAACGAATTTCTAAACAGCCGAAAGGAACGTTTAGTTTAGTTATAACTTCTAACTGTTGATTCTTATTAGGAGTTAAATTAGTTAATAGGTGGGGGCCATCAAGTAAATGCCTTGTTTGACAATCTTCCATCCATAATTTAACCGCAAGATGAGAATTTCCTTCTGGCAGACGCACTCGCACGTTAAGCGATTTACCTGAAATAAGTTCCCCTTGCTTTACGTATAGTTCGGGAGTTGGTAATTCTTCTAACTTTTGAGTGCTTATTGTTAGTGAAGCGGCTGATGAATTTTCTGTTGAATCATCTATAACTTCATCTTGTTGGGATTTTTCTACAGTCAATATATCATCTGCAAAAATATCTGTATCTTCTACTACGATTTCTTGAGCTATTTGATTTGATGGTGCTGCTATTCGATTGATTTGCCATTGCGAAGAAGTGGAAATAGATATATAAGGCGATGGTGTTGCCTGTGTATCTATTTGTGCTTTTTCTGACTGTAATACTTGTGAGTTATCGTCTGTTTTTGGGTTTGGATTTAGCGAAGCTTGTTGGTAAGATTGTTGCTTCACTTCAATATCGTAGTCTTCGTACTCTACGTCAATGGGTTCGGGAACGGAATATCCCTGGGAAAGCATCCACTGTCTAATTAAAGGAGAAGTATTAAGATTTTCTTCTGCAATCAATTCTGAATTACGGGGGGTAACTGGTTGTTCGAGTTCGTTTATATAGTCGTCTTTTTCATCGACTACTAATTCAGCCCTATTATTATCAACTTGCAACGATTTAGCTATATCTTGATTTTCGGTAACGCTTGAATCTGTTGATTCCTCAGTTGGATCGACATCTCGATCGACTTCCTTATTTATTTGGGAAATTGCTTTTGACTTTCGTAAAAAAGGTAAACTAGTACCAGTAATAGCCGAACCTGAGAAATCTATATATCCTTTGTTAATGTATTCATCGATTTTCTCTTGATAGCCAGGTACGTTTGGCAATTTCAGTGAATGCGCTGCGAATCTTCTACGAAGTTTGCGAGGATCTATACGAGGTGGGAGAGATTTTTTTGTTGATGGTACCCCTGTTACTGATTGCTCTTCTAATTTAACTGTTTTGACTAAATTAAAAAGTTCTAAATCGGGCGATGCAGAATCATCCAAGATTTGAGATGCATTTCGTGCAAAAAATTCCTCCGTGGAATAAGCAAACTTTTCTAATTCACCTTTGGGATTCGCAACAGTAATCGCTAATAATTCTTTAATTTCTGCCGTAATTGTAAAAGACTGGCTGGCTAATAGCTCTACAACTCCTGACTGGGAAAGTACCCCATATAACTTAATCTCTCCGAGAATTAACTTAGAAGAACATTCTTCAGGAATATTTATTAAAGACGCGATTGCAAATGGTAGCGATTCATTGGGGTTGGGTAGCCGAAAACATTGTAATAGTTGAGAACTTTGTGGCGATCGCAGTTCAATTTCTACTTCGGCGCTGGTAATGTGTTTAATTTGCTGTTCTGTTTCTTCTTTGAGTTGCACAACTCCTTCAACTGTAATAGTGCTTCCCCAACTTGCAACGTAGCTATCTTTATCTAAAGTTAGCTTTAATGGTAGTGGTGGGGCTGTAAATGTATCTTCAATACAATCATCGGGAAGCAAAGGTTCCGAAGACGGTAAAGCTAACTCCATCAAATTCTGTAAAATTTGCTCTGCTGTATCACCTTTAATTCTTACCGGATTAGAATTTTGCTCGGTAATTGCTGTTACTTCTTTGCTTGATGGTTTTTTGTCAACCTCTTTTTTATCTAATTTATCTGATGTTTTCGGCTTTTGTACAGATTTTTTAACGGTTTTTTCGCTAACGGCTTTTTTATTTGATGTTGTTTTAGGCTTTTCTAACGATTCTGGGAATGGTTTTGTATTAACATTTGATGTAACGATCGATGCTACCTGTTGTTGGGCTGGTGGATTAACAGCTTTTTCCGGTACACCCTTAGCCTTTTGTGCTAATTTCTGGGTAGGAATTTCCTTAACAACTTTATGCGTAGCTGATACTTTTGCAGTCGATTTCCGAGGAGACTTTTTAGTAACAGCTTTTTGTTTATCTGAAGCAGCTTTAAGCGACTCTCGTAATTTGTCGGCAGGTTTTTCGCTCTTCGTTAGATCGGAAGAAGTTTTTTTGCCAGTATTAGAGGCAGCGGAATTTAGTTTACCTGTAATGCTGCGATTAGAACCTTTGTTAGCAACAGCTTCTATAGAAATAGAAGATATTAATCCAGCATCGTTTGTCTTGAATTCCTGAGAGGAAAGCGGATAACGGCTAGATTTAGCGTTTTTAATCGATCTAGTTGGGCTTGTTTGTATATCCTTGCTGGCGATTTTATGTTGCTTATCCGAATTATGGTTAGGTTGTTTTGGCGAAACAATCTTTCCTTGACGAGAAGATATAACATTCAACTTAACAGTATATTGCCAATTGGCACCAAGAAGGTCTGACATTAAATCGCCAGAACATTGTAATTCCCAAATTCCTGACTTGAGATAGGTAAAGGGAATTATAGCTATTAAGCCTTCTGAATTAATGCGCCGGATTCGTTTTTGGATGCGCCGTATGGGTGGAACTTCCGATGGGGAAGAATGAGTTACCCGCACCTCTACATCAGTATTAGTACGGTTAGAACGAGCAACTACTCGATACCGACCTTCTGTAATTTCTACATTTGGCTTCTCCAAAGGATGCCAAGTACGTTCGCCTTCTTTCTGTATCAGAAATTGCCACTGTTCCATTATGAGTGATGTCTAAAACTGATAGCAGCCGTAGTATTATTTGTATTGTCTTGCTTGCAAGTTTACCGTACTCAATCTCTAATTGGTTGCATAAATTGTTGTTTTGATTAAAACACAACCTAAGTGCTGGCTTTAAGTGTAATTAGATTAACATTATATTTAGCATTATTCGTTCAAACTTCTATCGATAAGCTTTTTAGCAGTTTACTACAACTCGATCTCAACTGCTTTTTTGCTGTCTTCCATAGGTGTTATATTTTGTCAGGTGCAGCGAATGCAAATAAATTTAACTTGAAAAGACGTGTGATGTTATTCGTCTGTTATAGTCTTACGGGTCTGTGTAATGTTGCTTCTTTACGAATGTGTGACTGCTTACATTCGATTAAAATCTGTCTAAATTTTAATCGAGTTAAAGGCAAGGGGGAATAGAAAATAGAGAACAGCAAAATTGATCGCATTTGCGACGGCATCAAGATAATTAAGGCTATACAAAACTATACAAATAATGCAAAATCCTCTCAACTTAAAAGAAGAGAGGTTATGTTTTATAGTTATTCTAATTAAGACGGCAAGCGTACTATTCCACGACATAAATTTTGATAGGCATGTCCTATCGGACACGCTATCTCCCTCCGGGAGACGCTGAGCCGCACGCTGAGCCGCACCTGGCGGTGAACGCGTGAACGCTAACGCTAACGTAGTAAGTAGCTCTAGTAGTCCTTTTCATTAGTTTTGATAGGTTCGTAGTTAGGACTTTAGTCCTCGGAGCGATAAATCGCCAACTACAAACCCATCAATTTTTATGAAACACACCACTAGTACTAGACCACATAAGTTATGAGGGGTATCACAATGATATTTGTAGGTTGGGTTGAACGAAGTGTAAGCGGAGCTTTCTCGTAGAGTAACCCAACACCCGAGTTGGGTTGCGCTTCGCTTAACCCAACCTACAAAGAGGCTTTAAAACCCATCAATTTTTATGAAACACACCACTAGTTCTCGGATTCAGGACTAAAGTTTTTACTACGAACCTTTATTTACCGCGCAGAATTATCAAAAAACCATATACTAAACACCATAACGATGTTGATAATAAGCCAGGATAAGATCCACCCATTGTTTGGTTTGCGAATTAGAGTTTGATTTGTAATCAATCCATAAACCCCCGACTTGGCTTTGATTGTAATCAAACTCTTGAGAAGTTTGAGGAATTAATCCCACTTCTATTCCATTAACAGTTCCTAAATGAGCCGCAATCTCGCGATAAACAGCTAAAGGTAAACCGGCAAATACAATCTTTTCCTTTGTCTCCATATTTCAAGAAGCACCGACAGATGCAGATTCTGGTAATGATGGTAATGTCGAAACAGGATTATCTGTTGAAGCCGTAGCTGGGGTTGCTCCCGCAGGAACTTCTCCAACCATCCTAGCTACTTCAATACCATATTGTTCCAGAATAACAACTGGTTCGGAACCTTCATTCATTTCAATTCTTTTAACAAGTAGTCCGTTGGATAATCTTTGTCCTGGTTGAACGTAGCGGCTAGTCGGTTCGCTAGGTACTTTGATGATTGCTTGAGAGAGCGAGCCTACTTGAACTACACCAGAAACCAAAACAGCTTGAGCTAATTTAGGTTGTGGTGGTGGTGGTAATACAGCTTCAAGTTCCGGCGGCGGTACTACACTAGGTAGTTTATCTGGTGAAACAGGTATCTTCGCCGCAGGTACATTATTTGTTGCAATGCCACCACCGTTAGTACCACCACCGTTAGTACCTCCGCCGCCAGTACCATTTCTGATGCCAGTTGATGGTCTATTTCTTGTGTTATTCCCAGAACCGGGATTAGAATTTCTAGAATTTGTCGATCCTCCACCTCCAGTGTTTACAGAAATAACCGCGCTCCTACGAGGTCTGACTGCAACTCTACGAGGTCTTGGTTTGGATGCAATTCTTTTACCAACTGCTTTTCTATCACCTGGTAAAGGAGGCAATTTGGGAACGGGTTTTTTTGCCTTATCCTTAGTTGAATCTTCAGGCTTTCTAGGCGCGAATTTTATAGGAGGTATAATCTCGTCAAACGGGTCTTTACGCCCTTTCGCGACTATACCTACTCGTTCTGTAGGATTAGTCGGTTGAATCAAAGTCGGAGGTGCCTGAGCAGTAGTAGGTTGCTTCTGCGGCACAACTGGATTTTCAAACTGTTCGGTTTTCTTGCCTTGGTCTTTTTCTGTCGTTTCCGGGGGGAGCGACTCAACAGTTTGGTCATCTCCACCCGAACATCCGGCGATCGCCAAAGCTAAAATAGACGCAATAGATGCAATTGTGATTTTTAAATGTCTAGCCATTAGCCATTTTCAATCTTAAGAAAGGGAAGTTTGTATGTTGGAAATCAATTTGATTAATTTGATTTAAACTGTATCAAAAGTGAAATCTGATACAGTTATAACCTAATTTTTTGCAGGTCAAGGATTATTTTATACAACATGGTATAGATTCTAATTAATCCTCTGCTGTCACCATCAGATCCTTGAGAGAATTAAGTCCTTTTTTTACTCTACGAGAAACTGTAACTACGCTAATACCTAGCTTTTCAGCTACTTGCTTCTGCGTTAAATCGTGCAAAAATACAAATTCTAAAACCTGACGGGTTCGGTTTTCTAACTGAAGCAAAGCTTGCTGTAAGCGCAATCGATCTTCTTGCGCCAGTTGGAAACTCCGGTAACTATGATCGGGAACCAATTCTGCTAAACTAGCCGAACTTTCGTCTCCATCATATATAGGCACATCTAAGCTCAAAGGAGCGCGATTTGCCCAAGCGAGTTTAATTTCTTGCCATTCTGCAAGAGAAACTGATAACGCTTCGGCTACTTCAGAGTCAGTTGGTTGGCGATTGTATTTTTCCCGTAAGGAACGAGAAACTCCTGCCGATTGCTGCTGTAGTGCTAACCAACGCCTTGGAATTCTAACAGTGACTCCTTTATCACGAAGGTAATGCTGGATTTCGCCGCGAATGTAAGGAATCGCGAAGGAACTAAATGCATGACCTTTAGAAATATCAAATCTCTCTATAGCACGAATCAAGCCCAAACAGCCTACTTGGAGTAAGTCATCGTAACTTTCGTGGCATTGATTTATCCAGTAGTAAGCCTCTTTTCTGACAAGTCCAAAATTAAGCTTTACTAATTGATTGCGAACTTCGGCTGACTGAGATTGCTCATATTCTCGCAATAACTGCCAAATTTCATGCTTAAGTTCTTTAGTGAGTAAGGTAGTAGGCATAGCACCTTGATGATTTATAAAATAAGTATTTAAACCAGAAAAATCGTAAATATCTGGGGATGCACTTTGAAAGACGTATTTATGTAGACGAAGATATTCCTCCGTTATTGATACTCAATAACGAACGGCGATCGGACTATAGATCGGTATGGTTGATAAAAAGGACGCGGCTTTTAAGGCAGCAGACTGATGAAGTAGTACAAAAAGCGATTCTTTAGCTTTCTTTATGGAGCAGCTAAAGGTCTACATATAAAAAAATATACAAAAACACTAGTAATATGAAACCGAATTATTACGTAACTTAGTTTTTTAAGTTTTGGTTAGATTTTTGCTAAAACGTATATAGCGGTTTTCACTTCAATAGAATACATTCTTGTGGGATGGGCATCCCTGCCCGTCTAATTTTCACCAATTCTCTTTGTATTACACTCAACTGAAAACCGCTATAAAAAAGGAATTAAACAAATTAATAAAGAAGTTGTTTGGGAGAAAATACTTACTACAAAAAGTTTTAAATAAATGAAAATAAAAATCTAAAATCTATATAAAACTATGATTTAACAACAGCAAGTAGGGTAAAGAGAACCGCCATATTATAAGTCCATAAAAAAAAGGGCTTTAAGCCCTTTAAATTAATTTAATCGATCGGGAATTACTCTACTCAAAAGTAACTAACCGATACAGCAGATTTTTTAGATTTTTTCAAAAAAACTATGATACTGGTTCTACACGAGCGTAAAATAAACCGCGAATTTTTACGTCTAAAGGTTCACCAGCACCTAAATCGGTATCGGAAGGTTGATCGCTGACAAAAGTACCAGCAATTTCTCCGGTTGTGCTATCTACTTTGGCAACATTTAAAGAAATATGACCGTTACCGCTTTCAACACGCTTAATATTAGCGCGTCTGAGTTCTTCGCTATCTGCTTGAGAAGGTAGCGCAACTGCATTATCGTAACCGCTAGCAACACCACGACCTTTAGGATCTAAGAAAGTTGCACCACGATAAGAAGGAACTTTAAAATCTCCTTCAAAATCAGTTGAGGTATTAATGCTAGTTAATGATGGTTGTGTTTGAGCAACCAAATTCTTCACGGTAAATAAGAAAGGAACCTGTTCCCCACCAGGAAGCTGTACGGTAATAGCTTGGAAATCAAAACCATCTTTTTCTTCAAAAGTCAGACTACCATCTTCATTAACTTTCAAATCACCTTGAATTTGGTCGAGAGATGAAGTTTTACGAGTCAACTGTCTGGCACCAACAAATTCAGCTTCTTGTCTTTTGTTAAGAGGTTCTTCTTTAACAAAATAAGCGGTAGGTTCGATGCAAAGTTCTTTGATTTCGTAAGATCCGTTTGACTCGATGGGGATAGAGCCACGACTAGTTTCGGAAAGTAGAGGACATTTGTTAGCTAAACCAGTACCTCTAATATCTTCGTAGGTAAGTAAATCTCTACCATCACCACCAACCGCCATATCCGATCCTTGGCTACAAGCTGTTAATAAGCCCAAGCATACAGCCATTAATCCAGCTATTAAAGCGCGATAATTCATGATTAACCTCAATGTCAAAATTAATATTTTTAGTTATTAAACCAAAAAAATGATTACGTTGTTAAACGTTTTCAATCCCTAAAGCGATCGGTTTACACGCTCTTCTTGCATACATTGCCAATAAGAGAGTTTCTCAAAATATTAGCGATGCAATATCCACTATATTTCAAGACAAGCAACTGCTCAAAAGATATAAGGTCAAAAATAATTTTTAACCCTTACTTTTAAAACGAAAAATCTAGCCCAACAA